>CAYTGY010000235.1:0-5750 GCA_964437265.1 uncultured Spirochaetaceae bacterium
GGCGTCGAGGAGGTGCCGGTACTCGGGCAGGGGTAGCGACTGGACGTAGTTCATGGTCAACTCGTCCTCGTACAGCCCGTAGATCTTGTGGGCCTGATCCGAGCCGGTCACAAGCCCGGAGTCCAGCTCGAACCGCCACGAGCCGAGCTGCGCCATCGCCTGCGCGCGGGCCATATCGCGTTCGCTGTCGGCGAGCGCCTGCGCCACCCGATACTCCTCGGTCACATCGCGGAAGACCAGTACCACACCCAGGATCGATCCGCCCGAGTCCTTGATAGGAGCGGCGGAATCGGCAATCTGATACTCGGATCCGTCCGCTGAGACAAGCACGGTGTGGTTGGCAAGACCCACAACCTTACCATCGCGAATGACCCGCTCCACCGGGTTCTCGCACTCGCGGCGCGTGAGCGAGCTCACGATGTACAGGACCTCTGAGAGAGGTCGACCCTGCGCTTCCTGCATCGTCCACCCGGTGAGCTTCTCCGCCACTGCGTTCATCACGGCGACGTTGCCCTCCACATCGGTGGCGATCACCGCGTCGCCCACGCTCTGAAGCGTGACGTTCAGCCACTCCTTCTCCGCCGCGATAATCTGTTCGGTGCGCTTCCTTGCCGTGACGTTCTGAACAACGACGGTGAACTCATCATCGGAGGTGGGAAATACGCTAATCTCAAACCACCGCTCCATCGGCGCGAAGTAGAGCTCCTGCTGAATGGGCTTGCCGGAAGAGATGACTCCTGCGTAGAGCTCGATGAGCTCACGCGTCTCCTCCTCCGCGTACAGGTCCCGAATGGTGCGACCGACGACCTTCTGCGCCGGCAGTCCCGTGTGCCGCTCGAACGCATCGTTCACCTTCAGGTACTCACAATCGAACGGCTCGCCGGCCTCGTCGTAGAGCATCCGGTGGACGCACAGGCCGTTCATGGAGTGGCGGAACGTGTCGTCGGCGAGCTTCCGGGAGTCAAAGAGGCGAAACGCCATCTTCACTGAGGTTGTGAGAACGGTCTCTCCGGTGTTCTTGACGATGTACCCGTAGGAGGTGATCTTCTCAGTTCTCTCCACGATTTCGGGTTCGGTATGCGAGGAGAGAAACACGACCGGCAGCTCGCGTGCGGCAAGGATCATCTGGGCGGCCTGCGTCCCGTCGATCCCCGAACCCAGATTGATGTCCATGAGGACGAGCTCGATCCCCGGATCGCGTACGGCCAACTCGACGGCGTGTTCGCCGGTAGCCGACGTCACGACCCGGTAGCCGTGGCGCTCGAGTGTCGATTTCTCATCCAGGGCGACGAGCGGCTCGTCCTCCACAAGAAGAATGATCCGATCCCGGTTTTCGCCGGCCTTGCTCTGTGTCATCTCGACGCCTCCGCTACAGCCGGGATTACGACTGAGACGCGGGTGCCCACCTCCGCCTCACGGTCGGTATACGCCACGCCACGGAATCGTACCTCCAGGAAGAATTCGGAACAGCGCAACCTTACCACACAGCGGAAGCTGACGTCACGCACTCGGCGCAATGTGGATGTCCAGAATAGCCGCTTCGCGGGCGAGGGATGGCAGAGGCGGATGAACGCCTAGTTCAAGAGCTTCTTGATTGGCCTGATGGTCTTCAGCGCCCAGTCATAGTGACTAGAGGTTGCGGAAATCAGATAGGCGCCCAATGATGTCGTTCCGGTCCATGCGTACCGCTTCTTGGTGAACAGCTCTTCATCGGAATGCTTGAGAATCAGGGCCATAACCTGCTCGTGGCTCTCCTTGAGAAGCGTCAGCGCCTGATTCAACTCGGTGTCTTTGTACTTCTCGTAGATTCGATGATTCAGCACCGGTAGCGTTTGCCAGGTGACATCTTCGGCAGGGATCGCCGGTTTCTTGCCCGACATACCGACGTCGTACCACCGTACCATCATCAGATGCCACTCGTGCAGATGGCATATGACGTCCGACACGGTCTTGTCCCTATCGTTGAGCTCATCATTCTCATACCTCATGTGCCGGTACTCTTCAGGTAGTGACTCGATGAAATCCAGCAGCTTGCGTAGATTCTTCTCGCTCAGTTCCAGTAGGGCGCTCTTGTCGGTGGGTCTTGGCATTGGGTCTCTCCGAATGTGGGTATCTATGCCCATGGTAACTCAGGTGACTGTTTCCGGATAGTCGGAAACGTGACCGCCGTGCCGGGTGTAATCCCATCCGATATCGGGCGGTTGTCACGGACAGGAGGGTTTCAATGTCGTATCAGCAGCAGCGCAGCGTCGCTGCCATCGTGACTGGAGCGATCGTCGTCGCCGTCTACTTCTGGATGGTGCTGGGCAGGTTGGAGGCGGTCGGGCCTGGCGCCGAATCGCTCATTCGATTTTGAGCCGCATCGATCCTGATTCTGGTCCCCGTCGGGGTGGCCGCGCGGCTTGCGAACGGCGTGGAATCCGGTTGCTCGAGTCGCCGGTGCACGTCGCGCTCGTTCAGGCGCTCGCGCACGAGCAGACCGCGCAGATCCCGACGGCGTCTGGTCGGTCGTCGACCCGCTCTTCGCCGCGTGGCTCAATCGCCGGCGTGAGCGGAAGGTCGAGTAAGCGATCGAACCACGCATGAGCGAACCGCCTGCCGGCGGCGGTGATGACGTTGAGGACGGTCGCGTCTACCACAGCTCGCATTCTGCGCGAGCAGCCTGAGATATCCGGCGAGGCATGGGGTTGCTTGTGGTCCTCGCACGCCACCTCGCGTCGCGTCACGGTTCGGGCTCGCTGCGGCGATGTGCTGACACGAAGAGCCGCGGTATAATGGGGTCGTGCCCGTGCCGCTTCTGACCACCAAGCTTCACGTCCCCCCGGTTCGGTCTGGAAGTGTCGCGCGCCCTCACCTGGTCGAGCGACTCAACGAGGGGCTGACGGCGGGTCGGAGGATGACCCTCATCTCCGCCCCTGCCGGGTTCGGCAAGACATCGCTCGCAAGCGAATGGGTTTCCGGTTGCGGGAGAGCCGGTGCGTGGCTCTCCCTCGATGAACGCGACGGTGAGTCTGCCCGGTTTCTGGCGTACCTCATTGCGGCGTTGCAGACGGCAACACCCAACGTGGCAGAGGGCATGGTGGTCGCCTTGCAGTCGCCTCGGCCGCCGGCGGTCGAGCCGCTGGTGACCGGTCTGCTAAACGAGATCGCCCAAGTACCGGACCCATTCGTACTCGTTCTCGACGACTACCATGCGATCGACTCGCCCGCGGTGGACCGGATACTCGCCTACGTGATCGAACACCAGCCTCATCAGATGCATCTCGCGGTCATCACACGGGAGGATCCCTCTCTGTCGCTGGCCCGCCTACGTGCTCGCGACCAGATGACTGAACTGCGCGTCGCCGACCTGCGCTTCAAGCCCGCCGAAGCCGCCGAGTTCTTCACACGGGTGATGCGTCTCGACCTTTCCGAATCCCAGATCGCCACTCTGGAAGAACGCACCGAAGGCTGGATTGCGGGGATGCAGCTGGCGGCCGTCTCCATGCAGGGACGGGAAGACACGGCGGCGTTCATCGACTCCTTCACGGGCAGTCATCGCTTCGTGCTCGATTACCTGCTCGAGGAGGTCCTCCACCGTCAGTCTCCTGCGATTCAGGCGTTCCTCCTCCGGACCTCTGTCCTGGAGCGACTATGCGGACCACTCTGCGACGCCGTGCTCGTTGCACCCTCGGGGTTCGGGCAGGAAACGCTGACCGCTCTTGAGCGTGCGAATCTGTTTCTCGTTCCGCTCGACGAAAACCGCCTTTGGTATCGCTATCATCATCTCTTCGGCGAGCTCCTGCGTAAGCGGCTCGGAACTCCCGACGAACTATCCGATTACCACGTGCGCGCCAGCCGGTGGTACGAAGGTCACGAGATGATCTTCGACGCGTTTCTCCACGCCATCGCCGCCAACGACATTGAGCGCGCCGAGCGCCTGCTTACGAGTGGCAAGCTGCAGCTGCACTCCCGCAGCGTGATCCGGACGGTGCTCGACTCGCTTGCATCGGTTGACCCGCGGGTGCTCGACGCCCACCCGCGGCTTCGCGTGCGTGCAGCCACGCTGCCGCTGATGGCCGGGCAGACCGACGGTGTAGAGGCGAGGATCCAGGCGGCGGAACGATCCCTTCCTGATACCGAAGCCGATGAGTCATCCCGAGACCTGCGCGGTCAGTTGGCGTGTGCCCGCGCGACGCTCGCGCTCACCCGATACGATCCAGCGAAGATGATTGCCGAGGCCCAGCGGGCGCTCGAGTTCCTTGATCCGGCCAACCTGGCCTTCCGCTTCACCGCCAACTGGGCGCTCGCTTCGGCGAGTCTGCTGCAGGGCGACCGCCTGACCGCCGCTCGGGCCTGCCGCGAGGGTATCGCCATAAGCGAGAAGTCGGGCGATCGATTCTCGATCATCCTGGCTACCGGTGATATGGGTGACATCCAGGAGCTGAACACCGAGCTCGTCGACGCCGCGGAAACGTACGGACGCGCGATAGAGCTTGCCGGTGCGTACCCCCAGCCGAGCGTCGGCGAAGTGCACCTCGGACTCGCGCGCATCTACTACGAGTGGAACAATCTGCAGGGGGCCGAAGAGCACGGCACGCGCAGCCTGGAGCTTACACGCCGGTATGGCCGGTTGATCGACCGCTCGATCGTCGGAGAAGTGTTTCTGGCCCGCCTGGAGCTGGCCCGGGACCGGGCAGACCAAGCCTGGGAGATGCTGGCCCGGACCGAACGTACAGCGCTCAGCAAAGGCTTCACCGAGCGTCTCTCCGAGATTGCCGCCGTCCAGGTGCTCGTCCTGCTCTGCGAGGGACAGCCTTCGGCTGCCGCCGCGCTCGCGCAGCGGTTTGAGCTTCCGCTCTCACGCGCTCGCGTACTGCTTCATCAGGACCATCCGGAGGCCGCGCTGGAAGTCGTACGTCCGTTCCGTGAGCAGATGGAAGCACGTGGCTGGAAGGACGAGCGCTTGCGGGCCCTCATCGTCGAGGCAGTTGCGCTCCACCGTAACGGCGAAGCATCCCAGGCGCAGCAGACCTTGGCCGTAGCGCTTGCGGCCGCCGAACCCGGTCGGTACGCACGGTCCTTCCTGGATGAGGGCGAGGCCGTGCGATCGCTGCTCTCGGACTTCCGACTCCAGAACGAGGACCAGGATCGCATCCCGGCGGCGAGGATGCGAAGCTACGTCGACGCGCTGCTGGCGGCCTTCCCACGTGGCACGAACGAGCGCGGGCCAAGCCCAGGCGACGCCGCCCGCGATCCGCGTCCGGAGCCGATCGCGGAACCGCTCAGTCCGCGTGAACTGGAGACCCTGCGCCTGATCGCGGCCGGGCTCTCCAACCAGGAGATCGGCGAGCGTCTTTACATGGCACTCGACACCGTGAAGGGGCACAACCGCCGCATCTTCGACAAGTTGCAGGTCAGGCGACGCACCGAGGCGGTCGCCCGTGCCCGCGAGCTCGGCTTGCTGTAGGCAAAAAAGTAGCGAAAAGCCTCGATTCACACGAAAGTGTCTGTCGCAGATGCCGCGGTGCTGTCATCGTGTCGCTCAATCCAGTCAGGACAAAGCTGAAGGGGGATTCGAAATGAGCTCGTACAACAGAAGCCGCGGTGTTCGCGCGGTCAACACTACCATCGTGGGCGTACTCTTCATCGTCGCCACCGCGGCAGGAGTCGCAGCCGCCGCCCTCATCAACCCCGTCCTGAACGCACCCGACTACTTGATCCGATTCGCCGCAGGCGAGAAGAAGATGATCGTCGGATCGTTCCTCCAG
>CAYTGY010000236.1:0-5733 GCA_964437265.1 uncultured Spirochaetaceae bacterium
ACCAGTGCAAGGGGTGTCGCCTCTGTGTTGAGGCATGTCCGTTCCAGTGCCTTGATATCGGGTCGCAGTTCAACAAGATTGGGTACCAATACGCGGTCTTTGACAGCGAGAAGTGCACGGCATGCGGGCAGTGCTACTACGCTTGCCCGGAGCCGGGCGCCATCACCGTATTCAAAGCCGCAAAGCGAGCCTAATGTCATGAAACAACTTATCAAAGGGAATGAGGCCGTCGTCCACGGAGCGCTGCTCGGCGGTGCCACACACTTCTTTGGGTACCCCATTACGCCGGCCAGCGAGATCGCGCATGCCGCCGCCGAGCTCTTCCGCACGTCCGGGCGGCACTTTCTGCAAGCGGAGAGCGAAGTCGCCGCCATTAACATGATCTACGGCGCCGCGGGTGCCGGAGCACGCGTTATGACCGCGTCCTCCGGACCCGGCATCAGTCTCATGGCGGAGGGAATCTCGTACATCGCCGGGGCGGAACTGCCGTGCGTGATCGTTGATGTGCAACGTGCCGGTCCGGGCCTAGGAAACATCTGGCCGGAGCAGTCGGACTACAACGCGGTGGTGAAGGGCGGCGGGCACGGCAACTACCACAATGTTGTTCTTGCGCCAAACTCGGCGCAAGAGATGTGCGACATGACCTACCGAGCGTTCGACATTGCGGACACGTATCGTGCCACCGTGTTCGTTCTCGCCGACGCCTACATTGGCCAGATGATGGAGCCGGTGGAGATACCGCGAGAGGTACGCCACGGCATCAGACATTCGTGGGCACTTCACGGCGACCAAGAAAGCCGGAACAATCTGATCACGTCCATCTATATGAGCACCAAAGGGCAGTCGGACCACAACTGGCATCTGCAGGCGAAATACCGTCGCATGGAAGATGAGATCACCGACTGGCAGGAGCAGGATGCGGAGGAGTGCGAGGTGCTCTTTGTCGCCTTTGGAATCAGTGCCCGGCTCGCCGTGAGCGCCGCCCGACGGCTGCAAGAGGAGGGCGTGAAGGCAGGAGTGCTCCGTCCCCGCACCCTCTTCCCGTTCCCGCGCAGGCGCCTATGGGAGATCGCATCCGAAGGGACGTTGCACGACGTTGCCGTGGTAGAACTGAACGAAGGAATGATGGCTGACGATGTGCGGCTTGCGCTTCCCGACTCGGTGGAGGTTCACCGGCTCAATTGGTTGGGAGGTGAAGTCCCCTCCACGGACCAAATCCTGGATCAGCTCCACGTGAAGGCGCGGGCACGGTAGGGAGGGTACATGAGTACTGCAACAGAACGTTTTTCCAAGCCAACGAGCTTCTACGATACCTTTGAACGCAAGGGACCCGGCCAGAAGGTGACCCACTACTGCCCGGGCTGTGGCCACGGACAGGTGCACAAATACATTGCCGAGGCAATCGACGACTTCGGCGTGAAGGATCGCACCATCTTCTGTAGTCCGGTCGGCTGCAGCGTGTTTGCGTACTACTACTTTGACACCGGGAATATCCAGTGTGCACACGGCCGCGCACCCGCGGTCGCCACCGGAGTGCGGCGCGTGCATCCTGAGTCGATTGTGATTAGCTACCAGGGCGACGGGGATCTTGCGGGTATTGGAACCGCTGAGATTGTTCACGCTGCCAACCGCGGAGAGAACATAACGGTGTTCTTTATCAACAACGCAATTTACGGCATGACCGGCGGCCAGATGGCGCCAACCACGCTTGTGGGTCAGCGCACCATGACAACACCGGCAGGCAGATCCGCACGGATTGACGGCGGACCAATTGGGGTTGCGGAACTGATCTCATCGCTTCGAGCGCCGGTGTACGTGGAGCGCGTATCGCTTGGTGATACCAAGCGACTGCTGAAGGCGCGCAAGGCGGTCCGGAAGGCGCTTCAGAACCAAATTGACGGGAAGGGCTTCAGTCTGGTAGAGATCCTTTCCCCATGTCCCATCAACTGGAAGATGACACCCGTTGACGCGCGACGTTGGCTGATAGACAACCTGGAGCCGGTCTTCCCGCTTGGCGTGTTCCGGGACACAGCTGCATCCGCCGGTGCTGCGACGGGCACGGTCTCTGAAGAGGCGGCGTTTATGGCCGACGCGGAGCTGGTGCGGCTTCTTGAGAGCCGCACGGATCTGGAGCCGCTGCCGCACTCACCAATAGGTGAGCAACGGATCAAGGTGGCCGGTTTTGGCGGGCAGGGGGTGCTTTCCGCCGGCGTCTTGCTGGCCAACTGCGCAATCGCCGGTGGACATCACGCCACCTGGCTACCGTCGTACGGACCGGAGATGCGCGGCGGGACCGCGAATGCCAGTGTCATTGTGAGCGATGATGAGATTGGCTCACCGCTGGTGGACCGCCCCACAACGCTCATCGCGATGAACGGTCCCTCACTGGACGCGTTTGAGGAGTACGTGGAGCCGGGCGGGCTGATTGTTGCCAACTCTTCGTTGATCTCCCGTGAGACTACGCGTGAGGACGTGCGGTTCATCGCCGTGCCGGCAACTGATATGGCGAAAGAGCTTGGGTTCGCGGGGGCGGCCAATGTGATCATGCTGAGCGTGCACGCGCTGCTGACCGGGTATCCGTCGCTTGACGTCATCCGAAACGTGATTCCGCACACGCTAAAGCGAAAGGAGATGGTTCCAGTAAACATGCGCATGATTGAGGCCGCGGAGCGCTTCGTGCAGGCCCATCCGTTGGCGACCGCTCCCGCCGGCGGCAAAGATGGCTGATCCGCTGCGCATCCTGGTGCTGAACCCAGGTTCCACGTCCACCAAGGTTGCCCTCTATGAGGAAGAAGAGGAGACCGCGGCGCGGACGCTGACGCACGCAACGGAGAGTCTGGCGCAGTTCTCCGGCGTCATAGATCAAGAACCGTTTCGCGCCAAGATCGTGGAGGAGTTCGTTGACCGTGAGCTATCGGCGGATCGGTGCGACGCGGTGATCGGCCGCGGCGGGTTGCTCAAGCCGCTGGTGAGCGGTGTCTACCGCGTCAGCCCTGCTATGCTGGATGACCTGCGTTCGTGCACCTATGGCGAGCATGCGTCCAATCTGGGTGCAATCCTTGCTCGGCGTCTTGCGGAGCGCTGGAACTGTGAGGCGTTTATTGCGGATCCGGTGGTGGTGGATGAGATGGATCCGGAGAGCCGGCTCTCCGGCATTCCTGAGATCTCTCGAAGAAGCATCTTCCATGCGCTGAACCAGAAGTCCGCGGCACGGGAGGTTGCGCGGAACACTGGAACCCCGTACGAGGAGCTCAACCTGATTGTCGCGCATCTTGGTGGCGGAATCTCGGTGGGAGCACATCACGCAGGCCGGGTCATTGACGTAAATAACGCGCTTGACGGCGACGGGCCGTTCTCTCCTGAACGGGCCGGCGGTCTTCCGGTCGCACAGGTGGTTGACTTGGCCCAGACCATGCCGGTGGAGCAGTTCAAGCGGCATCTTGTGGGCACGGGCGGACTGGTCGCATACTGCGGGACCAACAACCTGCAAGAGGTGTGCGAACGTGCTCAAGACGGAGACGAAACCTGCCGGCGCACAATCGACGCCATGGTGCTTCAGATTGGGCAGGAAATCGCCAAGCACGGTGCAACGCTCTTTGGCTCCGTGGACGGAATCGTGCTCACCGGCGGGATGGCACATGATGAGCGCGTGGTGGATGATATCCGCGAGCGGGTCGCGTATCTGGGTCCGGTCTACGTGATTCCCGGAGAGCGTGAGCTGCTCTCGCTTGCCCGGGCGGCACTGTCCGCGTTGAGACGTGAGGTGCCGGTCCGTGAATACTGATTCATGTTCCGCGGCCCACGAGACCGGCGCGCGCATCCTTGCGGTGCTGGAGCGGATGCAGAGCCGGACGGCCCGAATTGGTCTGGTGGGGGCGGAGAACGCTGAAGCGCTCGCCTCGCTTCGGACGGTTGTTGAGTCCGGTCGTGCTCAAGCGCGACTCTATGGCAAAGCGGATGCGATCACACGCACCGCCGCCGCGGTGGGGTTTCCGCTTGACACCGCGTCTATCGCCGGTGCGGATGATCCGGTGCGCGCGTGCGCCATGGCGGCGCAGGACGCGGGCGGGGGTCTGATAGACGCGCTGATGAAGGGGCTGGTACAGACATCCGACTTTGTCCGCGCAATCCTTAACCGGGACCATGGGCTGCTTCCGGAGGACGGGTTGCTGAGCCACGTAGCGCTGTTCGACATCCCGGGATTGGACCGACTGATCGTCCTCACGGATGCAGCAATCACCACCGCAACCGATGCACGGACCAAGCTCGCGGTCCTGGAGAATGCGGTGCGGTTTGCCCGGCGGCTCGGAACCGTTCGGCCCCGTGTGGCTCTGGTGGCGGCCTCTGAGAAGGCCTCTGACAAGGTCCCCAGCACACAAGAAGCCGTGGAGCTACTCAACCTGCTTTCTGCGCGCCGTGAGGCTCAGGCGTTTGATGCCGACGGGCCGTTTGGCCTAGACGTTGCGCTCTCCGCGGAAGCAGCCCGCACCAAAGGAATTGCAGGCCCCGTGGCAGGGATGGCGGATCTGCTGCTCTTGCCCAGCCTTGACGCCGCGAATGTGATGTACAAGACGCTGACGCAGTTGACCGGTGCCGCGGTCGGCGCCGTTGTCGCCGGTGCGCGAGTCCCGGTGGTGCTCACATCCCGCGCCGACAGTGAGCAAACCAAGCTCTTGTCCATTCGCCTCGCGCTTGCCGTCGCGTAGCCTCTTGTCAGCTCGGCAGCGTCATTCGGGAGCGGTCTACGGCGCTCGCCGTACCAAGGTCTGCGCCCAGGGCAACCAGCATATGCCCCACCATCGCGGGCCATACGGAGAACGTCTCTATGGTAGCCATCCCGGCAATCACGCCCCAGGTGAGACAGAGGAGGAGCGCTACGGCCCCGCGTCGTAATGACGGCAGCGCAAACAGCGCCGCGGAGAGAACCACCGCAAACAACGGTTCTCCCATGTCAAGCAGTGCGTGCAGGAGGAAGCCACGGTAGACGATCTCTGTGGCGGCGACGGTGGGTAGGTGAAGGAGCACCACCACCCAGCGGGCGAGCGGCCGAACGTGATCTCGCACCGGGAGTGCGACCCGCCATGCGACCGCCGGCACGCGCACCACAACGTAGCCTGCCACCCCGAGCGCCACGAACGTCGCGCTCCATACCAGAGAGTTGATCAGCGCGCCGGCAGGCAGAATCAGCTCCGCGAGCGTGAGCTCCTGCAGGTGCGTGATTCCCAGATAGGACGCCGTGCTCAGGAGGGCGGTCAGAAGGACGTGCCGAATGGCGACGGCAGAAACCGAGCCACGTTCGCGACAGTTCCATTCGGTTGGGTCGGAGAGCCCAACTCGTCGTAGCAGTGCGGCGATTCGGCCGGTGGCCAGGGCGAGGTGCTCCACCAGCACTACGAGTAGGAGTGTAACTACGGCAACTGCGGCTATCTTTCCGGAGGTCACGGACTGATCCTACCAGCCGCGAGTAGCCGGTGCAACTGACGGCTGTGGCACCGTTGGCACAGAAAGCGCGTTGACGGGGGACACTCGGACGGCTATCATCTTGTGTACTAGTGCTATAGTACAAAGAGGGTCCGTGCGAAGACCGATGAAGGCTACCCAGGAACTGAGATTCACACTCGACCCTACCACCGGTGTTCCGTACTACCGGCAGATCATCCTCCAAGTCGAGATGGCGATCGCCGACGGACGCCTCTCCGCAGGGAACCGGCTTCCTACGGTTCGTGGGCTGGC
>CAYTGY010000237.1:0-5722 GCA_964437265.1 uncultured Spirochaetaceae bacterium
CTATCGAATCGGGTAAGAAGTCGTGGACCTCGTCGTAGCTGATCTTCGACTTGTTCTTTGCGTAGTCGAGCAGCTTCAGTATTGCCGGATCATTCTGAAGTTCCGTCATCACGCTTCACACTTGAGTTTCTGAAGTTCTCGATCAATGTGGCTCTGTTCCTCGATCAAGGAGCGCATCTGCTCCACATCACTGGTATCCAATGTCTTCAGCCGGGCCAACTGGGCGTTGAGCTCCTGGCGCCGTCGCGTCAGTGTCCGTCGTCGAACGTACGCAACGGAATCGCGCACAACCTGATCGGTGTTCTCATCAAATTCACCGGTTAGAATACGATCGCGCACCAACGCGGCGAGCGCCGCGTCGTGTATACGTGAGATCAGGACGTCTAACGATTCCTCCCCCCGTCGATAGCATTCTTCCAACGCAACATACAGTTCCCGAGCACCGAGGTCTTCGAGATCGTCGGGCTGTACTGATCGTCTAACATACGAAAAATGCTCACGATTGGCTACCGTTGCCATCAGGAGAAAGAGCTCCGCGGAAAGGTGTCCACGGTGGACCCGCGAGGTTTCGGACACGCCCTCTCGTGAGACCGGCGCGGGGCCGTCGTGCCCAAAACGGCGAAAGTCCTCTCGCACGGCCTCACGTCGCAAACCGAAGTAGTCTGCTATGCGGGATAGGGCCTCGTCTTTGCGAACGGCGGAGATGATGCTGTGAATGTACGGAAACACCGCCCTCACCGCGTCGCTCTGTCCATGAGCGATGTCCGCTGCTTCGATGTGAGACGAACTCAGGATGTACTCCAGTGCCGGTGTTGGTGAAGATACTGCATCAGCTAGTGCCTGACCACCCCTCTCCCTGAGGATATCGGCGGGATCTTCCCCCGAGTTCAGTCCAACCACCTCCACAACAACCTCCGCCTGTTCCAGAATCTGCGCGGCGCGTCCCGTTGCCTCAATCCCCGCGCGGTCTGCATCAAAGAGCAGGGTAACTCGATCCGCGCTTCGTGCCAGCTGACGAGCCTGAGCCTCGGTGAATGCTGTTCCAAGCGGCGCTACGGCGTTGGTCACCCCGGCCTGGTGGAGCGCGATGACGTCCATGTAGCCCTCCGCAATGACTGCGCGACGCTGCCTTCGAATTTGATCCCGAGCGAGATGATGGGCGTAGAGGAGACTCCGTTTCTGGAACAACGGTGTCTCCGGCGAGTTGATATACTTGGGCCCGTCGCCGCTCACCAGACGCCCGCCAAAGGCCACTACCTTGCCGTAGCGGTCATGTATGGGAAACATGATGCGCCGTACAAAGAGCGCTCGGCGAGGATCTGCGCGGGTGAAGAGGCCACACGAGGCAAGAAACTCGTCGCTATACCCCTTGCCGCGTAGGAAGCGGTGCAGCCACCGTGGGTCCGGTGGAGCGAATCCAAGCCCAAAGCCGGCCATACTGTCGTCTGACACGCCGCGTTCGTGGAGAATTTGGCGCCCTTCCCGGCCAAGCTCCGAGTCCCGCAGAAGGTATGCGAAACTACCGGCCACTCGCTCGTAGAGCTCTGCAAGCGCCTTTCTCCGGCGGCTCTCCTCATCTTGTTCTTCGGCCTCCACGGCAACGCCGGCGCGCTCCCCAAGATGCCGGACCGCTTCCGGGAACGTGAGCCCCTCGAGCTCCATGATGAAGGTGAAGACCGTGCCTTTCTTCTGGCAGCCAAAGCAGTAGTAGGCGCCCCGCTCCGGGTTGACGGAGAACGAAGGGGTCTTCTCCGTGTGAAATGGGCATAGGCCAACGTATCGCGATCCCTGTGCCTTGAGGTTGACGTACTGCCCAACCAACTGGACGATGTCCGTCCTTCGGGCAATCTCCTCTATGGTCTGCTCAGGTATCCGGGCGTTCACGGAGTCTTGAGGTAGAGAAGCCGCGCTTCATTGTGCTCTGCGAGCGAGCGCGTGAAGCGGTGGCCGTCGGAGCCTGGGCCATACCACACAAAGAAGCGGAAGTCGGTGTCCGCCGGATTGAGCGCGGCATGGAGCGCTGTTTTGCCCGGATTCGCAATAGGTCCGGGGGGTAACCCCGGGTTGCGATACGTGTTGTACGGGCTTGTACGCTCCAGATCCCGATAGAACAGGCGCTGAGGATGCGGGAGTCCCTCCTGTTCCGTCATGACATACACTACAGTGGCGCAGCTTTCCAGGCGCATCTGCTCTTCAAGCCGGTTATAGAAGACGCTCGCGATGGTAGGCGCCTCTTCCGGGACTCGGTACTCGCGCTCAACTATGGAGGCAAGCACCACCGTGTCGTAGAGCTGCGATCCGGTAGGCAGGCCGTCCGGCGGCGCCACGGACAGTGCTACCGCAAAGAATCGGTCCACCATGTGGGCCACAACTTCTTCCGCAGGCTGTCCTTCGGTGAACGAGTAGGTGTCCGGGAAGAGAAATCCTTCGGCTGAGCGTGCCGGAACGCCCAAACGAGAGACCAGCTCAGGATCATTGACCGCGCGCAGGAAGTCCGCGGCACCGGTGATCCCGGCTCGCTCCAGCCGGTCTGCGATCCGACCGGCGGTAAGCCCTTCCGGGATGGTGACCTGAACCAGTATTTGGCTTCCGGAGATGAGGAACTCGTGCATCTCCGCGGCGGTCATCCGTGTCTCAATCCTATACGACCCGCTCTGAATCCGCGTCTCCGTGCCGTTGGCGCGGGCAATGAGACGTACGAGCAGAGAGGAACGGATGACGCCAAGCCGTTCCAGACGTCCGGCTACGCTCGACAGTGACTCGCCCCGTTCTACGGTGAACACGATCGGCTCAGGCATTGGGCGCTGCGGCGCCCGGTTGAGCGCTACGCCGGCGGCCGCGAGCACGCCGCCGCCGACAATCGCCGGAAGCAGCACCGCGGCCGCCAACCGCGCGGCCCGTGAGCGGCGCGGCGACCGACGTTCCTCAGCGGCTGAGGAGGCGGTGTCGTTGTTCTGTGCCGTTCCATCCATACGCGTGTAAGGTATTACCGGATGAGAACGAACTCAACCCGGCGGTTCTTCCACCGGTTGTCCATGTCAGTGTGCGGAACAATCGGTTCGGTTCCGCCCCGGCCAAGCACGGAGATCCGTCGCTCGGTGACTCCCAGCTCAACAAGCGCATCCTTGACGCTTTGCGCGCGCGCAGTGGAAAGGGGCTGCAGCTCGTTCAGCTCCTCCTGCTCGGTACCGCTGACGTTAACCGCATGTCCCTCTATCCGGACATTGTAATTGCCGTACTTCGTGAATACCTCGCTTAGCCGAGTAAGGATTGCCTGGTTCTTGGCTCCTCGGGGATCCTCCGGATCGGTGACCAGCATGGGGCTGTCCGGCTCGAACGTGATACTCGGAATCTGCACTTTGAGCCGGTCCCCGTCTCGTACGACCAAGATGTCCACCGGGATGACTCCCTCAACGGTGGCAAAGTTTCCCAGCGTGTCGCTCATGGTAAGAACGTACGGGTAATCCTCAGCGGAGATGACCAGTTCGCCGTCGGAAGCGCGTCCATCCCAGGCCAACTCCCGAGCCGGCATACCGCGTCCCACAAACTCGGTGAAGAAGCGGTTGTTTCGATCCAGAATCTCCAGTCGCCATGCTTGAATATCGGTCTGCTCCTGCACCTCGATTCCAATGCGCAGCTGATCATCCACACCGTCGTTGTCCGGAGAGAACGGCGACGGATCAAGATCCACCGCGACAACCGGCGGTGATACATCAACCGAGAACGGGGAACTCACCGCCTCCGGGAGGTTGCCCTTTGCATAGCTGACCCGGTAGACCGCCGTAAACGTTCCCTCGCGTATCCGTCCTGATTGGTCCCTGCCGTCCCATGCAAAGGTCTGGGATGCGGGTACCGACGTCCCGTTTCTGCTCAGCACCGGAGTTCCTTCGGAGTCGACGATATCGAGTGTCCACCGGTCAGCTCCGTCGGTCAGGCCGGCAAAAGCGCTCAACTCAAACGAATCGCGAATGCCGTCGCCGTTTGGGCTGAACGCGCGCGTGCTGGTGGTCAGGAAGAGCCTGGTTGCGCGAGTGTCCACCACAATCCGCTCTATCCGACGCGAGGCTGTGTTACCCGCCGCGTCGGTGGCACTGACGGAATAGGTATAGACGCCGTCCGGGACGCGGTTCCCGGCAGGATCAGTTCCGTCCCAGATCACCGGGCTGACGGTCCCACGCCACAGGTAGGAGCGTATGGTCGCCCCATCCGTGGACTGAATGGTGGCGCTCCAGAGGTCTTCCGACGAAGAGTCTTGCGCAATGGCCACCGTGTCTTTGCGCCCATCCCCGTCAGGGCTGAATAGCAGGTACTCCGGTGTGAGGGTCACTTCCGGCGGCGTCGTGTCCACCAAGAAGCCCGCTGTGCGTGCGCCGCTTGTGTTGCCGTTAGCGTAGACGACCCTGAAGGTGGCCCGGTACGTGCCGTCCGGAACCGTCATTCCCTCAGCAGTGGTGCCGTCCCACGTCACCGCTTCTTCAACCGTTCCTCGACCGTCATAGGCTCTGACAAGCCGGTTCTCCGAGTCATGCACCTCTATGGTGTAGCTCGAAATGTCCGACTGTGAGCCCGTGCGGAGCACCAGCTGCTGGCGATCCTTCAGGCCGTCCGAGTTTGGGCTGAAGGCGGCGTACTCGGCACGGATGAGCACCGGCGTCTCGCTGGTGTCTAGACGTATGGTCGCCGGATTGCTGGTATCACGATTCCCGGCGCGGTCGGTTGCCTGCAGCGCATAGATGTAGAGCCCGTCCGGTACAAAGCGCCCGTCGTTGTCACGGCCGTCCCACGTCACCGTCTGTTCCGGAAACTCCGGCCACGTGAAGCTGCGAATGATGGTGCCGGCTTCGTTGCGAACCGTTGCCGTCCACCGCTCCTCCCTGGACGCTTCCTGGAACACCGTGGCTGTATCCTTCACGCCGTCTCCGTTGGGGGAGAACACCGGGTCATCAACGCGGACGGACGCGCTAGGAGGCGTACGGTCAATTGCGACCGGCGGGGCGGTCGCAGTGGGCTGGTTACCGTTCTCATAGGTTACCAACAGTGTTGCGGAGTAGACGCCTTCCGGCAATGGACGGCGCTGATCGTCAAGACCGTTCCACGTGACCGCGGGTGGAACCACGCGCACGTCGGTGTAGGTTCTCACGACGCGGGCCTGGTCATCGCGGATGGTAAGCGCCCAGCGCCGGACGCCGCGTGCAATGGGCACGGTGGGAGTATAGGTGATCGAGTCCGACCTACCATCTCCATTTGGTGAGAACCATGCCGTGGACGCGTCCAATGTGATGGGCGTTGTCGCGGTGTCAACCACGATGTTATCTACTGCGACGGTGGTCGCGTTGCCGGCGCGATCCGTACTGGTCACGACGTACTGGTACACCCCGTCGGGCACCACTTCCGATGCGTCGGTTCGTCCCTCCCAGGAGAACGACTGCGGGGCTGAAGAGTCCCAACGTCGTGTTCGCACCACGGATCCAAGTACGTTCCGGAACTCTGCGACCCAGCGGTCTTCGGTACTACCCCGTTGCTCTATGCGCAGGGAGTCCTTATTGCCGTCGCCGTTAGGCGAAAAAACGATAGGCGTGGTCGCGCTACGTTCCGGATCGCCCGCCTGGAGTGAGATCTCCGGCGGTTGCGTGTCCACCACCACCAGAAACTCCTCCGTACGGCGCGAGTTGCCGTTGTCATCCCATGCCGTCACGGTGAAGTGGTAGCGTCCGTCGGCGAC
>CAYTGY010000238.1:0-3566 GCA_964437265.1 uncultured Spirochaetaceae bacterium
GAAGACTTGTCCTAGAGCTCTACCTGGCATACTACAACGATTCATTTTCACACAACCCGGTGCCGGTCAGCATAGATGGGCGCGCGCGCACCGTTGAGCCGGGCACGCCGTTCGCGCTCTCGCCTGGTGAGAGCATCACCCTCTACCCCCGTCTCTACCACCGATTCTTCGCGGAGCCGGGCGGGGGTCCGGTACTCACCGGCGAGGTGAGCATGGTAAATGACGACACCACCGACAACCGGTTCAAGGATACGGTGGGGAGGTTTCCGGAGGTGGAGGAGGACACCGAGCCACTCCATCTGCTCATCTCCGATTATCCGGCCTACGTGACATGAACGACACACTTGTGCATTTTGGCGCGGGCAATATTGGGCGGAGCTTCATAGGGGCCCTCTTCTCGCGTGCCGGCTATGAGGTGGTATTTGTGGACGTGGCGGATACCGTGGTGGACGCGCTCAACCAACGGCATGGCTACACGGTGGTGGTCAAACACCCCGACGGCCGTGACGAGGAGCTGCCGATCCACGGAGTTCGCGCCGTCCACGGCGCGGACACGGACGCGGCGGTGGAAGCACTGAGCCGCGCGCGGTTCGCTTCAACCGCCGTGGGCAAGGGTGCGCTGAGGCACGTGGTACCAACGCTGGCCGCGGCGCTCAAACGTCGGCATGAAGACGGAACCGGGGCGCTGGACGTGATTCTTGCTGAGAACGCCCGGGACGCCGCGGAGATGGTACGCTCCGGACTTGCTGAGCAGTTGGGCCGGCCGGATTGGCTGCCGGACCAGGTAGGCATGGTGGAGACCAGCATTGGGAAGATGGTGCCCATCATGCCCGCGGAGGTGGCGCGGCGCGACCCGCTCCTGGTCTACGCCGAACCGTACAATACGCTGATCGTAGATCGGCACGGCTTCAAGACCGCGCTTCCGCACGTTCCGGAGATCCACCCGGTAGATAACATCCAGGCGTATGTGGACCGCAAGCTCTTCATCCACAATCTTGGCCACGCCGCCACCGCGTATCTGGCACACCGGCTCCGGCCGGAGCTCCTCCACATCTGGGAGGCGGTCAAGGACCCCTCCATCCTGTCTCAGGCTCGGCTGGCGATGGAGCAGGCCGCCGCGGCACTCAACCGCGAATACCCGCATGATCTTGCGCCGGCGGATCTGGAAACCCACATTGCGGACCTGCTGCGGCGGTTTGGGAACGAGAGCCTGGGTGACACCGTCTTCCGCGTTGGTCGCGATCTCTACCGCAAACTCGCCCGTGATGACCGGCTGGTCGGCGCAATGCTGCTGTGTGCGCGGCATGCGTTGCCGTTTGACGCAATCGCCCGGACGTATGTCGCAGCGCTCGGCTTCGCCGCCCCCGACGGGTCCGGATCGCTCTTTGCACCGGACCAAGAGTTTCATCATCACCGCGTCCGCGCAGACGTGGAGCTTGAGTGGGCGCTAACCTCCGTTTCCGGTCTGGATCCCGACCTTCCGCTTGACGCGCGGGTGATGAGCGCGGTCAGCGAGATTGATTGATCGCAGGAGTCACCAGCGCTACCTTCTACGCAGGAGCGTGTATGAGTACGATCAAACGAATAGGAATTGCCGCCCTGATGATTGTGGGCATTGCGGCGTTTGCCGCGGCGCAGATGGGCGGAGATTCCGGCCCGCGGGGGCCATATCGCAATGTTCCTGCCCAGGAACGTCTTGAGATGATGCTGCGGCAGGCATCAGACAAGCCGATTGGTGAGATGACGCCGGCGGATCTCATGCGAATCTCCGGCGCGCTGTCCGTGTACCGGCAGCAGCGCGCCTACGTTGCGGAGACCGCGCTCAAGAGCGTCTGGGTTCCCGGAACCGGTCAGTTCAGGAACGGAGAGACCGGGAAAGGCGCGTTGTTCCTTGCTGCGCATATCCTTGTGGACGTCGGCACCATGGTTGGCGCGTACGTCCTGCTGCCTGAGACCGTCCAGTTCTCATCACTCAACTACCTCAGGGAGAGCGGTGCGAACATCGAGGCTTCCTGGAAGAGCCTGTCGTTCATGGATCTGTTACCATCAATGAGTGTCGCCGTCGGAGGTTCGATTGTAAGCGGCGCTATACGCATGTTCGCCGCCAAGGACGCCGCGGACGTGGCGATGGAGCAACTGGTGGCCGGAGAGGTCACCTTTGAGCCGCGGCCGCTTGCGGTGCTCGCCGGGCCCTCCTTCTTGACCGGCGGCGGGTCCATGCACGGGATGGGACCGCGACGCGGCAGATAGTCGCAGAACGCGTCGGCCGCGCCGGGGGGTCTCCCGGCACGGCTACCCCAGCGAGCTCCACACCTCGAGTTTGCTGCGAACCCGGCGGATGACGTGATCGGTGAAGCCGGTGGTGGTTTCGGTACCGCCTAGGTCCGGCGTTCGCGTGCCGTCGTTGACCGCCTCGAGCGTCGCTTCGTAGATGGCACGCGATGCCCGCGCGGCCGCCTGATCGCCGGCGTAGCTCAAGAGCGCCGCGCCGGCAAGGATCATCGCCATGGGGTTGGCGATGTTCTTCCCCTCGAGCGCCGGCGCGGTGCCATGCGGCGCCTCTGCCATCACCCGGCCAACCCGGCCGTCGTCATCCAACGATATCACCAACGACTCCGACCCGGCGATTGAGCCGAACATCTGGAGCACCATGTCTGAGAGCAAGTCACCGTCGCGGTTGAGCGAGGGGATCACGATCGGCTCGCCGGTGGTTGCAAGCAGCAACGCAAAGGTGGCGTCTATCAGCTGCGGCTCATAGCGCACTTTGGAGTGGCGTAGTGCGGCGGCGTCCAGCTCCTCCTTGAACATCCCCTCATAGACGGGGCTCACGGTGAACTTGGGCCCACCAAAGACTTTGGCGCCGGTCTTCTCCGCGTGCAGAAACGCGTACTCGGCCACTGCGCGGCACACCGCACGGCTGATCCGTTCGGTGCGAAACGCCACCTCATCATCCTCACCTGCCGCCTCGCGCCACTCGCGCGCGCCGTACGCGTCATCACGCGCCATCCGCACCACGCTGATTGGCGAATACACGCCACCGATGGGACGGACGCCCGGGATCCGCCGTCCGGTGCGGAGGATCACCTGTGCATCCATCTCCTCCCGCAGGATGGCGTTGGGACTGCCTACATCGGCCTGCGCCGAGCCCTCCGCAATGGGCGTGATCGTGGCCGCTTTGAGCGCCAGCCGGTGCTCCCGGATCGCCGCAGCCGCGTCGTACACCACCTGGTTCTTGGTGGACCGACGTGAGGCCAGCGAGAGATCGAACCGCTCAAATGAGAGCTCGAGCCCGGTGACCTCAGGCTCCAACACCCGGAGCGCCTGCTCCAGCAGCTCCTGGCCGGTCTGATCTCCGTCAAGCACAACAACGGTTGGTGACACAGCTCCTCCCCGTCCGGTCCATGAGCCGGACCACCTCAAGATACTGCCTGATGAGCCGATCGACCGGGTGGAGGTGGGCGTGAGCGGGCTGGGCGCAGCCGCGGGCTGGGCGCAGCCGCGGATTGGGCGTAGCCGCGGATTGGGCGTAGCCGCGGATTGGGCGTAGCCGCGGATTGGGCGTAGCC
>CAYTGY010000238.1:3666-5705 GCA_964437265.1 uncultured Spirochaetaceae bacterium
GCGGGCTCTACCCCAACACATCGCGCATGAACGAGCCCAAGACCTGGAGCGAGCTCTCGTTGATGCCGCCCTCAGGGATGATGAGGTCCGCATACGCCTTGGTGGGCTCAACGAACTCGTAGTGGCCCGGGCGGACCACCTCGAGGTACTGTTTGATGACGCTATCTACGGTGCGGCCGCGTTCCTTCACATCGCGCTGGAGCCGACGGACAAAACGGATGTCGTCAGGCGTGTCGACAAAGAGCTTGAGGTCGATCTGCGTACGGAGCTCCTTGTCAAAATAGATGAGGATCCCCTCGAAGATGACCAGCTTGTGCGGCTCAACGCGCACCGTCTCGGTCTTGCGCCGGTGATTGACAAAGTCATACTGCGGCATGTCGATCGGCTCTTCGCGCCTGAGCGCCTGGAGGTGCTCCACCATCAGGTCGGTATCGAACGCCGCGGGGTGGTCGAAGTTGAACCCGGTGATGTTGAGGTTTGAGACGTGCTCCGCGGACTTGTAGTAGTTGTCCTGCGGGATGAAGGCGAAGTCGCCGAAGGTCTCCGCGATCTTTCGCACCACGGTGGTCTTGCCGGACCCCGAGCCGCCTGATATGCCGATGATCTTTGCCACGTTCGGGTGCGAGTATAGGCCGCCAAGCGGCGTTGGTCAAAGGTGCCACGGAGGCACGCTCGTAGTAGTCGGTCTCACCGGCGTCTGCACCCATAAAACCGAGCGAACCGCCAATGCCGGCGATGTACTCACTCCGTGTCATTCTCTGCCTCCTCGAGCAACCGATCCACGGCAGCGCTGAGCTCCCGCCACTCTGCCTTCGCCGCAGCGAGATACCCGCGACCGGCGTCGGTCAGGCGGTAGTACTTCCGGGGGGCGCCCATCGTGGACTCCTCAAGATACGTGGTGACCAGCTGGTCGTCTCGCAACCGTTTCATCAGCGGGTAGATGGTGCGCTCGGCGATCTCCACGTGACGCGACACCCGCTCCACCAGCTCAAAGCCGTAGCGGTCGGTGTGCTCGAGCATCGCCAGCACCAGCACTTCGAGTATCCCCTTCTTGAGTTGGGTGTTCACGGCGCCTCCGTGGCGCGAGCGCCACAGAGCTCCTCTGAGATCGCCCACAGCCGAGCCCCAGAGAGCGGGTCAAGCCCCGCCGGGTCCGCACTTGCCGGAGTCCCGCGGAACCGGTAGAGCTCCCCCGGCTCCACGATCTCCCCCGCGGTTGCAAGGTCTGCGAGGTGGCCGGCGGGAACCCCCGGATCCACCGCGCCTCTGCTCCGGCTGCGCAGCCGCCACACCAGGCGCTCGACTCCGGTCAACGACTTCAGACCGATCTCCGTACTCACCAGACCGGGATCGAATGCGTAGGCGGTGACCGGCGAACCCTCCGTGCGGCGGTTGAGCTCCGCGCAGAAGAGTACGTTGGCGAGCTTGCTCTGCCGGTACGCGCGCAGCGCGCGATAGCCACGGGTGAGCATCAGGTCATCCCACTTCATTCGCGTTCGCCGGTGACTCCCCGAGCTCACGCAGATCACCCTGCCGGGCCGCCCTTGCTGAATCGTTTGGAGTAGCTCGCGGGTCAGCAGGAACGGGGCCAGTTGGTTCACGGCAAACTGTTTCTCGTACCCCTCTTCGGTCACCTGACGCCAGGTGGAGACGAACGCTGCATTGTTGATGAGCGCATCAAGGCGCCCACCCGCGCCGGCAGACTGCAGCGTGGCCGCGAGCTCCGCTATCTCAGCCGCGGCGCGCCGAACCGCCGTCGTGGTGGCCAGGTCCGCAACAACGTAGTACACCCTCGCCTCCGGGTAGCGGTCGCCAAGCGAGCGCTCTGCAGCGCGGCACCGTTGGGCATCGCGACCGACGGCGATGATGGTATGGCCGCGCGACAGCAACTCTTCAACCGTGGCGAGCCCGATTCCGGAGGTCCCGCCGGTAAGCGCAATGATCCTCGTCGCCTGGTTCATGCTCGCATCCCCTGCTCAAACGGTGTGTGGTATGCGCGGCCTACCCCGCCGGTAGCGCCGGTAATCAATGCGGTTGCA
>CAYTGY010000239.1:0-5608 GCA_964437265.1 uncultured Spirochaetaceae bacterium
CGGATTTACCGCGGGCGCAATCTCAACGGTCGCCACAAAGAGCAGCGCAATGAACACCCAGCCACCTACCACGTGGATCACGTAGCTGCTCTCCCCCCAATGGCTGATCATCGTGCCGGCTATTCTACACATGAACGCAGCAAGGAGAATCTCGCCTGCCGCTACGGCCGCGACCCACAGCGGTACTCCGGCCGGGCCGGCAGCCACCGCCAACAGCGGCAGCGTGAGGACCGTCAGCATCAGCGTGTGAACCGCCGCGGATGAAAGCTTCCCCACGGCGAGCACCCGGATTGGCACCGTGGTTCGTTCCAGCCACTCCGAGTACCTGATGATGCCGTCCTCAGCCAGCCGGTCAAGGCCGATGTACACGCTGATTGCGCATAGCGTGATAGCGTGGTAGATGACCATCACGTCGTACACCGGTGGCGGGGACTGCGTCCTGAAGAAGTGCATCAGTCCACGGGCGGGCCACACAATGATGACCATCAAGATGCTGAAGGTCAGATACCCCAGGTGGAGGAACAGGTACTCGCGCCGGTGAAGATACACCGAGCGTGACTCTTGCAGAACCGGGTTCCGGATCACGCCCATACCTCGTATGGAAAGCTGATCACCACAAGCTGGATGGGCAACTCGCTCTCGAACGGTGGAGAGGTTGCCGTGGACACCAGCGGTCGCGAAAGCCACGCGACAACCATGAGCTGGTCCGCGTCCGAGGTCTCGAACCGTTGACGTCGGGCAAGGCTCTCCAGAATCTGTGCCCGGTGTTCCTGACGCCCGCCGGCCGGGACCAGGTACTCCCACGCAACGGTGTCCAGCTCAACGCTGGACGGAAGCTCGCTGGTGACCGTGTCCGCGGGCTCCACGGTGCCTATGGACTTAGGGCTTCCCTGAAAGAGCACAACCGCCTGCAGGAGCGTTCGATCCGTGTGGTTGGTCAGCGTAACCTCGAGCTGTCCGTCGGTTCGTCGGACGTACCCATCGACTGCAAACGGCTCAAGGCTTTGTAGCCACGCGTTCCGGTGCCCCCATCTGCGGACCTCCATGGTCAGCTCTGCGGTAGACGCGGTCATCGCCAGATCAATGTCCTCTGACTCCAGCGGGATGGGGACGGCGCCGTGGTCAAACGTCACTCGGTACGTGGCTGCCGTGCGGCTGCAGAGCACGATGTCCGTGTTCACTTCAGCGAACCCCGCTCCGGCATGTGTCCTGGTCTGTTCCAGCGAGAGCTGCAGCGCACGGTCCGGCTGGTGCCGGCGAGTCAGCACTACCACTCCCAGAGCGGAAAAGAGTACAGCGGCGGCGACCGCCGTGGTCAAGAAGCGCCATGGCCGGCGGTGGCGACGCACGTACGCGAGGTAGGCGACCGTAGCAAGAATAACAAGGTAGACGCCCAGCAGCGCGAGAAGGACCAGCTTGGACGGAAACTGAAAGGAGGGGAGCGCCAGGATGTCCGCCATCAGCTCGTTCTCAAATACCCGGCGGCGCCCGCTGATGGGAAGCTGGACCATCTGCTCACGCTCGGTCAGCAGGCGACCCCAGAGGTCCAGGCTGGCTTCCGGGAAGGTCCGGTGGTACGCCACGTAGTCAAAGGGCAATACCACTACGCGGCCGTCACCGGCGGATACCGCAAGCGGCGCGCGTCCATCGGGTTGGTCCGTCTGTCCGGTCCGTGTCAGGTCTCCTATGTGCAACAGCTGGGAGATCAACCTCAGCGAGCTATCGTTCAGGTGCGGCCCGCCGGAGATGACCACCGTGCCGCCGTTCGCCGTCCATAGGTGCAGTGCTTCCCACTAGGCCGGCGTGATCGCCTCCAGCCGGGCGTCATGGACTACCAGAAGATCCACCGCCTGCAATCCGGCCCATCTGCTGGGTAGGTACTCCGGAAGGGGATATGCAATATCCAGTGATCGCTGATCTGAGCCGTTGAAGGCGGACATCAAAAAGTCGAGGTTTGCCCGGCGAGAGAGTGCCACAACCAGTCGGCCGCGTGTGGTACGCGCCGAAAGGTCCACGGTGGTCTCCAGCAGGGGCGCCGGGTCTGCCGACTGATCATCATAGACGGAGACGTTCACCGGGTAGACACTGCTGGTGATGGGAAGAACGAAGTCGTAGCTCTTAGTGGACCCTGCGGGCAGATCGAGCTCGCGAGAGATGCGCACCGTCTGTTGGATTGGGCCAATCCGGTCGCTGCGATCCACGGAGACCACCAGTCTCCCGCGGACGCCCGGACCCAGATTCTGGAGCTGCAGCTGGACCGGCGTCCAGAATCCGGTTTTGGACAAGCCGTTGAAACCAACCATCGTCTGAATGCGGATAGAGGATCCGGGTTCTTGAGCAGCGAGCGCCCCCGTGATGAGAACGCTCAATACCACCGCCAATACGAATCGCGTGGGCCTCGCCATACGTCCCTTTCAAGGTACTACCACCGTCAAGGACCCGCAATACATGCATCTCGTCCTTCAACGATGATTATTACCTATGTAATTAGTTTACTAATTGGTGGGGCCCGGAGCCAGAGCGCTATTGACCCACCCCGTTCCAGCTTCCATAATGGGTGGCGGTTCCATCCAATGCTTTTCAGATATGCGAAGACCGACGACGGCACTGCCGTGCGGCAGGCCGTGATCTACACTGCTGACGAACACTCCATTGTGCGCGACTCGATTGATGAGGATGCCCTCCGTGTTACCCGCCGACTACGCTCGAGTGGCCACGTAGCCTACATTGTGGGCGGAGCGGTTCGCGATCTGATGCTCGGCAAGCGGCCAAAGGATTTTGATATTGCGACAGACGCCCAGCCCAACCGTATTCGGCGGCTTTTCCGCAACTCACGGGTAATTGGAAAGCGCTTTCGGCTGGTGCACGTGATCTTCAAGGACAAGGTCATTGAGGTGTCAACCTTCCGCAGCGCCCAGTCGCTAGGGTTTCAGAACGACTACGGTGACATTGAGGAAGACTCGCGTCGTCGCGACTTCACGCTAAACGCACTATACTACTCTCCGGATGACGGCCAGATCCTTGACTACGTGGGCGGGGTTCGAGACGTACGTGCCCGCACGGTTCGCCCGGTCATCCCAATTGACCGCATCTTTGTTGAGGATCCGGTCCGGATGGTCCGCGCCGTCAAGTATGCGGTGTCCACCGGATTCAGGCTGTCCAACAAGCTGCGACGCGGCATCAAGAAGGAGGCCGACCTTTTGGAGCAGATATCGCCCTCCCGAATCACTGAGGAGGTCTTCAAGATCCTTCTCTCCGGCAACGCGTCCAAGACGATTCAGGAGCTCATCAAGTTTGATCTGCTCAAGGATATGCTGCCGGAACTGAACCGGCTGCTTACCTCCGGCCCCAAGGAGTACCAAACGGTGTTCTTTGACCGGCTCTCAGACCTGGACGCGGAGGTGGAAGAGGGAGACGAGGATCGTCGTTCGCGGGGTCTGGCGTATCTGCTGGCTGATTATCTCTACACTCAGAGTCCATTCGCAGCGGAAGAGCGTATTCCATTCAAAGAGGCGTTTTCAGATCTCAAAGCGTTTATCCGTCCGCTGGTACCGGCGAACAAGGACGTTGAGATGGCGCTGGTATATCTCATTCGGCGCAGAAAGAACTACCGAAAGAGTGGCACGCTTGAGACTACCCCGCCTGCCGAGCGGATTGACCAGCGTGAGGCCGAACGGGTTGAGGTGGAAGAGCACCGGCGGGATCGTTCACCGGTTCCCGCACCAGGAAAACGGCGGCGCAGAAGACCGCGCCGTAAGCGGGAGGGGGCTGCATCCCCAGACAAACCCGGGTCACCCAACGGCGGTTCCCCGCCGTCAGATGCTTCGTAGTTGATCCCGGGCGGCCAAGGCTGCCCTTAACCGCCTATGCGGTCCAGCAACTGCTGGGCCTTGTCTTCGTAGTTGGCAGGGTCAAGCTCCGCCGTCTGGCGCAGGTATTCCGCCGCCTCGTCAAACTTGTTGTCCGCATAGGCGTTCACGCCAAGTGCGTAGTAGGTCAATGCTTCGGTGGCGCCGCGATCCAGCGCTTCGGAGTAGTAGAACTCCGCCAGGCTGTAGTTCTGCCGGTCGTAGTTGATCAGTCCCAAGTAATAGTACGGAATGAAGTTGTCTTCCCGCAATTTGAGGGCAGTCACAAATGACTCTTCTGCTCGTTCCAGCTCTCCGGCGGCGTACTGATCTATGCCGTCCTCAACCAGACCGCGGAAGCTCCGACGCTCCTCGACGTAGTTGATAAACGACTCGATGAGCAGCGTCTCCTCCTCCCATGCGAACGCCTGGTTCCAGGAAGACTGCGAGTTCTCCACGAGTGTCGCCTCCGGGTCGAGCGCGCTGATGGAGTCCCACATGATCCGGTTGTGGTCCTGATTCTGTGAGTTGAGCAGGAAACTCACGATTCCCCACGCCTGCGGGTAGAAGACATCGATCTGCGACCGGGCGGTCTCAACGTCCATGACCAACATCTGGCTCATGGGGATTGGCTGGACTCCCGAGCCGCCGTCTACAATCGACTTCAGTGTTTCCAACCATGCCAGGTTTTCATGGTAGACCGCCTGTGAGAGCGCCTCGTCAAACTTCACTTCCTCAAAGTAGACCGCGAACCCCTCTCGCATCCACAACGGCGGGTTGGAGATGAAGGCTCGCAGGAACTGGATAACACTCTGATGTTTGAGTGAGACCTCGAACTCCTCCGGCGTGTTCATCTGGTATCCAACCAACTCGCTCTTAGCCAGATCAGTGTAGTGCAGGTACACAAAATCCTCGCGAGTCTGTTCGATCACCCGCTGCAGATACGTGTCGTACTTTGCTTTGGTGTCTAAGATGCGTACCCGGAGTCGGGACGTCAGCTCATCGGTCTCAAAGTGGAAATACTCGTTGAACAGGGTGAACAGGGCTTCCAGCTTGTTTGCGGTCTCCGCAGCGTGCTCCTCGCTGATCTGAGAGAGTACCCGGTAGTGCGTCGTCTCATGCTCGAAGAACGTAGAGGTTTGCGCCGCAATACTCAGTGGAAATGCGATAAGCACGAAAAAGACAAGTACGGCGATTCTCTTCATGCCGAACCTCCTGTTGGCAATAGTATTGGGCCGTTTCTAGGCTGTCAAACCATTTTTTTCCTGCTATGGCAGTGATTTGCTGGAGGGGTCGGGCTCCGGAGCTCCGCGTGCTCCGCGGACGCTGTCTATGGTGATGTTCAGCTCATCAATGATGATGCCGGTGAACCGCTCTACATGAGTGATTATGTAGTTCTGGAGCTCTCTCAGCGTAACCGCCAGTTGGACTCCGTACGGAACATCCAGGAATAGATCAATATGGTAGCCTTCGCGGTCCTTTGCGATGATCAGGCGGCGGATGGATATTCCATTCGTGTACTCGTCCACACAGTGCATGATCATCTGGCTGAGTGCCGCCTTAGAGATGTTGACCGACCCCTTGCGGCTGAACTCCGGGCGGACAACCGTCTTCTCCAGAACATTCTGCCGCCCCAGCAGCCGACCTTTGAACAGCAGCCGAAGGTTATCCGCAACAATCCGCGGGTAGTTCCGCTTGACTTCTATAGAGGGCACCGGGATGACATGTCGTCCCTGCGCGTTTCTGAAGTGAATTGCGGT
>CAYTGY010000240.1:0-5599 GCA_964437265.1 uncultured Spirochaetaceae bacterium
CGCCACGCGTCTTCCTTGGGGTGAAAGCGCACAGTGTCCGTGAACGCGTTGGTCACGTCCTCCGCGGCATCAAAGATCTCCTCCATGATGCGCCCAAAATCCGGGAATTCGTACCTTCGCATGAGGGACCTCCGTTGTGGTCAGCTGGTCTATGCCACGCTGCCGTTCTGTGGCCCCTTGTACAAGGCGGCCCCGCGCGGCTTCGCTTGTGAACGCCGCGCACCATCAATATAACAACGCATTCTCTTTTCGTTGTCACCCCTGTGACGGTACCGTAGTCTCTGATAGACTCAACATCCCTGTGAGGCGCTGTGTCCGTACGCATTCTGTTCATTGGTGAAATCGTAGACAAGCCTGGTGTGTTTTGCATCAAGAAGCTCCTTCCCTCGCTTCGCACCGAGCATTCGGTGGATCTGGTGGTCGCCAACGGAGACGGCACCACCGGTGGATTCGGCATCGGGAAGAACCACGCCATCTACCTCCACAAGTTGGGGGTGGACGTGATAACCACCGGAGACCAGGCGTACTTCAAGAAGGACATCGTCGGGCATATCGAATCGGCAAGCTACATGCTTCGCCCGGCAAACTATCCGCCGGGGAATCCCGGGCGCGGGTGGCGGGTGTTCCGCGCCGGGGACCAGCGGGTAGCGGTAATCAACATGGTGGGCATGTCAGGATCAGACCGGACGCACCCCACCAACCCGTTCACCTATCTGCCTGAGCTCGCCGGGCGGGCAAAGAAGGACACGCCCATCGTCATCGTGGACTTCCATGCGGTAACTACCGCGGAGAAGGCCACTATGAGTTACTTGGCTGCCGGACACGTTTCAGCGCTGATCGGTACCGGCACGCGGGTGCGTACCGCGGACGCGCGCGTCATCAAGGAGAGGACTGCGGCTATTACCGACGTAGGTAGGACCGGGAGCCAGACCAGCGTGGGGGGCCTTGCGCCGGGTCCGGAGATCGACAAGTTTATGACCCAGATGCCCATCCGTTCAACCACGGTATGGGATGACCTGGAGCTCCAGGGGGTGCTCGTAGAGATCCAGGATGACGGGACCGCCACCACCATAACTCCGGTGGTGGCGGGCTGCGAGGGAGGTGACGATGACCGAACAGGCTGAGGTCATTCGCGTAGATGGGGCAACCGCGTTGCTCAAGTGTTCTGACCACCAAGGCTGCACCAAGTGCGGCTCGGCGTTCTGCACCGTCACGGCACGCACCTACCACGCCGCCATTGACCCGGGGATCAAGATCCACGAGCACGACCGCGTTGAGGTGTTTGTCCCTCCCACCGGTGCGGTCTGGGCCGGGTTCTTGGTGCTGATTGTCCCGCTGTTGGGGTTCTTGGTCGGCTACCTGGTGGCCGGCCGCAGCGTGAGTGAGCCGTTGCGAGTCCTCGCCGGTGTGGCCGTCATGGGGCTTACGTTCGCTGCGGTCTACCTGTTCGGAAAGAAACGCTCACAGCCGTGGCCGCGTATAGTCTCCGTTATTCGCCCCAGTGTTCCCGCTCGGTGATCTCGTAGCCAAACACCTCTACGAACGCGCGCACCACGTGCTCCCGCGCCTCAGCAAGATCCACCGGCCGGCCCAGTAGCTGCGCCACTGAGGTTACGCCCCGGTCCGTGATGCCGCACGGGATGATCCATCCAAAGTGCGACAGGTCGCAGCTGACGTTAAAGGCAAACCCGTGCATGGTGATCTTCCGCGTGACCGCAATACCCACCGCCGCAATCTTCTCCTCGCCGACCCATACCCCGCGGTGCGCCGGGTCGCGCCCGGCGCTGATGCCGTAGTGGCGCTCCAGCACCCGGATGATCGTCTCCTCGAGGCGTTCTACAAAGAGCCGGATGCGGCGCTGATGGTTGTAGAGGTTGACAATGGGATAGCCCACCACCTGACCGGGACCGTGGTAGGTAGCTTCGCCGCCGCGGGTGATCCGGTGAACGGTCGCACCCGCGGCCATGAGCTCCTCCGGGGGAGCCAGGATATCGGCGTCGACGGCGGAGCGCCCCATGGTGATCACCGGCGGATGCTCCACCAGCGCAAGCGTGTCAGGGATTGTCTCCGCCCGCCGCTCTTCAACCAGCTGCAGCTGTACGTCAAGCGCGCGGTCGTAGGCCATGCGGCCCAGATCCAGCACCCGCAGCGAAAGCGACACCTACCGGTGCTCCTTCACCAGCCGCCCAACAGCACCGGCGATCTCGCTGAGTGGAAGCTGGTGCACCACGTGACCCAGCTCAAAAGCAACCTTCGGCATGCCGTAGACCACGCACGACGCCGCGTCCTGTCCAATGGTGATCCCGCCTCGCCGTCTGATCTCGCCCAGTTGTACCGCGCCGTCCTTGCCCATCCCCGTCATGATGATGCCCAGGACGCGGTTGCCGTACTCCTTGGCAACCGACTCAAACAAGACATCCGCCGATGGGCGGTGACCGTTGCGATGCGCGTCTTCGGTAACGTGGACAACCCCGGAGAGTGACCGTCGCTCCACCGTGATGTGGCGGTCTCCGGGCGCAATCAACGCGCGGCCCGGCTTCAGGACATCGCCTTCGCGGGCTTCCTTCACCTCAAGCTGGCTCACCCGGTCTAGGCTATGTGCGAACTCTTCGGTGAATCCGGCCGGCATATGCTGGACAACCACCAGCGGTACCGAGAGGTCTCCCGTGATCTCCGCAAATACTTTCCGTAGTGCGTTGGGCCCGCCGGTTGAGATGCCAATGGCGACAATCTCAATTGGTCCAGGCTTCGCTTCCGGAGTGACCGGCGGCGGAGGGGCAGGAGTGGTCTTGACGGGTTCCGGTGTCGTCTCGCCTCGGTTGCGGTGGCGGTACTCCCGTCCCAGGTTACGCAGTAGCTCAATCAGTTGCTCGGCAACCGTGTGAATGTCCGCGCTCTCCGGGCCGGATGGCTTGGTGACAAAGTCGGAGGCACCCAGCGAGAGCGCCTCCATGGTGACCTGAGCGCCCTTCTTCGCAATTGAGGAGAGCACCACCACCGGGATGGTGATCCCCCGTCGTTTGCGCTCCTTGAGGAACTCGATGCCGTTCATCTCCGGCATCTCAATGTCCAGGACAATGACGTCGGGGTCTGCGGTGTCCAGCTTCTGAAGCGCAAAGCGTCCGTTCATCGCCTTGTCCGCCAGGCGCAGTCCCGGCGCACTGTCGACAATCCGTCCAACCAGCCTCCGCATCACGGCGGAGTCATCTACTACCAAGACCGATACATCGTTCACGCTGTGCCTACTTGTGTGGCTTCTTCTCGTACAGACACGCCCAGTCGGTCCTGAGGAACTCGAACCGGGTGTTCATCCCAAACAATGACTCTGAGTGCCCAATGAACAGGTATCCATGCGGCGCCATCGCGTCCCAGAACCGATTCACGACAGCTTTCTGCGCGGCTTCATCAAAGTAGATCAGAACATTGCGGCAGAAGATGACGTCCATCCCCCGAAGTCCGCTGTCATGCTTGAGATTGTGGTAATCGAATCTGACCGCGTTCTTGATCTCCGGCTTCACCTGGTATCCGCCGCTCTTGCGCTCAAAGTACTTCTCCAGATACCGTTCGGGTACACCGGTGACCCGGCTGTCGGCGTAAAACCCCTCCTGACCAATCATAAGTGACTTGAGACTCAGGTCACTGCCCACCACCTCAAACGGAATTGACGAAGGCAAGAGCTCCTTAAACATGATCACCAGGGAGTACGGTTCCTCGCCGGTAGAGCAGCCCGCGCTCCAGAGACGGATGGTCTTGTCCGCGGCCGTCTGCTTTGCCTTGATCAGCTCCGGAACCACAACGTACTCAAATGTCTGGAAGTGGGCCGTGTTTCGGAAGAAGCGGGTCAGGTTCGTGGTGACTGAGTCCAGGAGCACCTTCATCTCGCCTTCATTTCCGCGAATGAGGCGATAGTACTCGTCGCTGTCCGTCAGGCCGGCGGCGCGCAGACGCTCCTTTAGCCGGCTCTCCAGAATCGACCGATTCGTGCTCGAGAAGTGGATGCCGCTCTCATCGTAAATGAGGGTGCGGAACCGTTCAAAATGCTCATCACTGAGGAACTCAGACATGCGTGGGCCGCATCCCCCTACACAAACGATTACCTCCAAAAAGTGTAAGCTTCGGCACTCATTATGTCAACAATCGGGAAATTGACGATCCTCGTGGTACACTCATTGCTCAGATGGGCGACGATTGGACAGAAGTAGCGGTACGCGGGGTGGTCATCGATCCGGTGACCGGAGAGCCCACGATACTGGTAGAGGACGAACACACACTCGCAATCCTGGCGATCCCTGCAGACCCTGCGTCGGCCGGATCAATCATCTCCGCGGTGGAGGAGATCGATGACGGTGTGGGTGATGATCTGACGGTGCGGTTCTTTCGCCGTCACGGGGTCATCGTGGCCGGCATCGCGATTGAACGGTCGGACCGCGGTGAGCTTGACGCGGTGCTGCACTACATCATTGGGGAGCAGGCACTACAGCTTCCAATCCGGCCGGCGGAAGGCCTGGTGCTCAGCGCGCGCACCGGCGCGCCGGTGTTCGTCCACTACGCGTTGATCAACACCCCGGAGTGGCAAAACGCCTCCCCGCGCGTGGCTGACGGGCACGATCTCCTCATCCTCAGCAGGACCCGGCACTCCACGCGTTGACAAAGCGGCGGTGCACCGGAATACTCAACTCACATGAACAAGTACATCTTCGTGACCGGCGGAGTGTGCTCAAGTCTTGGCAAGGGAATCGCTGCAGCCTCCCTCGGTAGTCTTGTCGAGCATAACGGCCTGCGCGTCCGGATGACCAAGATTGATCCCTACATCAACGTGGATGCGGGGACCATGAGCCCCTATCAGCACGGCGAGGTGTACGTAACCGACGACGGGGCGGAGACGGACCTGGACCTGGGCAACTACGCACGGTTCACGCAATCGCCGCTCTCTCGAGCCAACTCCATCACCACCGGTCAGATTTATCAGGAAGTGATCCAACGTGAGCGTGAAGGCCGCTATCTGGGCCGCACGGTGCAGATGATTCCGCACGTGACGGACCGGATCAAGCAACGGATCCTGGCCGTCGGCGAGCATCCGGACGTGGATCTCACCATCGTGGAGATCGGCGGAACCGTCGGGGACATCGAGTCGGTTCCGTTCCTGGAAGCTGCGCGGCAGATGATCCACGAGTTCGGTCACCAGAACGTCATCAACGTGCATCTCACCCTCATCCCGGAAGTGGCCAGCGGTGAGCTCAAGACCAAGCCCACTCAGCACTCGGTCAAAGAACTGCTCTCAATCGGTATCCAACCCGACGTCCTGCTCTGCCGGGCTTCCCGGGTGCTGGAGGATGATCTTCGCCGCAAGGTTGCGCTCTTCACCAATGTTCCGTTTGAGGCGGTCATCTCCGCATGCGACGTGCAGTCCACCATCTATGAGATTCCGCTCGCATTCCGTGACCAGAAGCTGGACCGAATCGTTCTGGAGCGGTTGGGGCTGCCGGTGAGCGCCCCTGACCTCTCTGATTGGGAGCGGGTTGTCTCAGTGTTCCGCAAACCGCGCCGGACGCTGACCATTGCGGTGGTGGGCAAGTACATCGAGCTGGCGGACTCCTAC
>CAYTGY010000241.1:0-5590 GCA_964437265.1 uncultured Spirochaetaceae bacterium
CGGGCACATCGCCACCAAGAGCGCTGTTCGTGGGCTCAATGATTCGGAAGCTCGGCGACGCGAACTCAGCGGTCTCCGGGCCACCGGCACAACCGACGGCGATAATGGCGACGATCGTCGCGATGATGATTGAAGGTGCAAGTTTTTTCACCTCATTCCTCCTCTCTACCTTTGTTTCTCTCGCCGATCAACGTCGGCGCACTACCCACATTACTACCCCAATCCGGTCCAAATAACCGGCGGCAACCTGGATCAGTATCCCGCGTCGAATGTCAGGCTCCGCCCGCGGCTGACCACCAGATAGATGTCCTCCAACCCTGCAACCAGGCCCGTCACGTCATACACCAGGTCTACAACGTCGTCTGTGCTACCGATCATGAACACCTCATACCGGACCTCTTCCGGAGATTGACTGACGGTCGCGATCTCACGCACGCGGTCCCGCATTGAAGAGCGGAAACGGCTCAACGCCCGTGCATCAGGCGGGTTCTGGATGACCAGCTCATAGCGGATTCCCTGACGGAGCGCGTTAGTCATCTGAACAACCGACATTTCGATTACCTGCGGCATCGCCTGGAACACGGTTGACTGGATTGCATTGAGGATTGCGTCCTGCTGACTCGTTCGGCTGAAGGTGTTCTGACTCCTTCTGTTCAGCGATCCGAGAATCTGCCCCGTTGAGGTCTCATACATGTTCAGCGTCACATCCGCGGTTCCGTAGTGATTGTCGCCGTCCGTACGTCCGGAAACCTGAGCGTCTAATTCAACGTAGACATCCGCATTCAACTGCTGGGCAACCCACTGAAGCAGGCTGATCTCTCGCCCGGTCTCTTCCTCATAGACAAGACGCTGCGTCTCTTTGAGCTCCTCCACCTGATCCGCGTCAATGGCGAACTTTCCATTGGAAACCAGGTAGCTGTTGGTTTGGTTGACCGCGCTCTTCATGATAAACGCCGATTCCCCGACGCTCCCGGCGGCATCCTCAGCGAAATAGACCATATAGGTCATCGTGTCGACGTACCGTCGGATGAACCGCTGCTCGTCCTCGGTCACACCGCCCCAGTCGTCGGCCGTGGCGTCCAACGACACCTCCGGTTCGGGCTCCGGCTGTTGCTGTTGTTGGCTCTGGCCCCCGGAGCTCTGTGCGGGCTGCTGGGCCACGGCGTCTCCCATGATTCCGCTCGCTTCCAGCGTGGTCCGGACGGCGTCCGTGTTCACGCGGATACTGATCTCATACACCATCTCTCCGTCGATGAGCGAACCGTCCTTGCGGAGGGTCTCCATGGTGTCGTTGTACACGTACGCATTGGGGTTGCGGGTTGAGTAGAGCACCTCCTCCAGCCGGGCAGCATTCTGCTCCTCAGCCTGGGTGCCAATGAGATCTATCACCGCATTCCGGATTGCATCTATCTTGGCCGCCGACATTGCCGAGCCCAGCGTCTCGCCCTCGCCAAACCCCGTATACACGTCCGGGGTGGCCGGCGCCGTCTCCGGCGTGGACCCACAGCCCACAAAGGTCAATGCTACCAGAACGATCATCGCAACCGAGCCGAACCACTTCATACCGTCTCTCCTTCCTCTTTGCATCATCCGCTGCTCTGTAGCCGACTACTTAACGGTTGCCCCGGCGCCAATGGTCAGACCGGCGTACGTGGTCATACCCGGCCATGAGCCATCTACCACATTCCACCAGGAAAAACCGGCTTCCGCGAACACCATGACGCTCTTTGACACCAGAACATTCGCGGTTGCCTTCACAAATGCCCCCAAGTGAGTGAGGGCAACGTCGGGTTCATCCGAAAATGGGTCCACGTAGTAGCCGCCGGTTGCGCCCACTGCGGCGCTGGGCGCCAGCTTCAATCTGCCCATGTAGATGTTGTATTCGCCCCCGATGTACGCGCTCAGCGGGATCACGTCGCTGCTGATCTGGTTGAACGGCATTTCAACGCCCACGAGAGGTCGGAATGCGTAGAACCCGCGGCTGCCTGTTCCCTTCACGCCGGCGACGAACTCAGTGTCCGTACCGCTGGAGATCACGTTGGCGTATCCGGTGATGTCCACGCCAAGCCGGGGCACCTCCTGGAGTTGGTCACCGGGCGCCGGGCGCGGATTGGCATACAGCACCTCTCCAACGGAGAACTCCTGCTGCACCTCTTTGATCACAATCATGCCGGTCTCATCGGTTGCCACATGGCCGGTCCCCATGACGCGGCTGGAGACGATTGCGTACTCGTCACCCAGCTGGAGCCCCATATTGCGACCGAACTCCAGGATCACGTCGCGGCCGTCGATCTCAAGAATGCCGGTCTTGAGTTGGAACGGCTCAAGACTGCGTATCTCAAAGGTAAGCTGGGCGGCAATACCGTCCACGGCCTCCCGAACGGCACTCTCCTGACGCTCCTCCACGCCGGTGGTCTCCACAAAAAACTGACCAATTGTGGTGAGGTTCTGCACGTCTATCAAGGTGAATGAGGTCTCGATCTCCGCGCGATAGTTGCCGTTGTCCAGCTGCTCCATGTCATACCAGCTGACCGACGGCACCACCACAATAAACCCGCCCACCAGATCATTGAAGTCCGCTTCAGTGAACGGTTCCTGCCCCAGCAGGACTGCCTCCGGGAGCTCCGCCGACGCCTCTTTGTACTGCCGCAGCACCCGGATGAAGTCATCAACGGTGCCCTGCGTTAGTCTCTGGCTCATGCCAATTACGTCAAAGCGCCCCAGGTTGATGAAGACGCTTCTGACCTGTTCATCCACCGCACCGAGTGCACGGGTGAAGACCTGGTCGGTCTGCTGGTTCCCGGTACCGCGCAGCTCAACGGTGAGGCTCCCCTGCGGCCCCTTGACTTCAACACGCACATTTGCCGGAGGCTCGGGCGGCGCGGGCTGGCCGTAGTAGCTCAACCGGAATATGGCTATCTCTTGCCGCTCGCTGAACTCTTGCCCCATTGCCGTCCCGGCAATGAAGACAAGCGAAAAAGCTACAAAAATGAACCAAAAGTTTCTCACGTTTGGCACCTCTCCTTACCGTAGTTGTGGCCAAGCATAATACATCGCGTGGCGCTTTTCAAAGAGATTGGAGCAATTCCCGGTTAGCAGTCGACGCACGTTTCTACTGATTGGGATTGTCGGCGTCACGCTGGAGCCGTCCGCCGAGCTCCGGCGCCGCCCGGTGGACCAATACACTTCGTACCACCACATTGACCGTGCCGGTTCCGCCGTTCGCAATCTCAAGCTGGATCTCCTCGGGGACAAGCGGGCTGGAGGCCAGCACGGTCCCGTCGCCGGTGACTGCGACAAGATTCTCCCCATCTCGCCCTATTGATAGCCATACCAGGCCGTTCTCACCGACCAGGTCCGTATCGGCGCCCTCAACGCCGCCATCGCCTTGTACGGTAATCAGTTCGATCGATTCGGGCGCGTCGTCGGATTCGGCGCCCTTGGCCTCACCCGCCTCAGGTTGCGCTGCGTCCGCTGCATCCGCTGCGGCCGCCGCCGGGTCTTCAGGCTCTTCATGTGCATCTGCGTCGTCATCGGCAGCCGCCGGGGTAACCAGATTGATACGTATCCGCGCGTCAGGTTGCTGCCGGGTAAGGTCGATCTCCACGATCAGCGCCTCACTCCCAAAGGGGAACTCAGGCACGAAGATCCCGCCGCCGCTACCGATACTGAGCGCGCCGGAGCCCACACGAACGTCGCCGTAGGCCACGATCTCTTCAGGCAGTTGTTGACTCTCAAATCCCTCCGCGTAGATCAGGTTCTCACCGTAGAGAAGGTGCATTGCGTCGGAGAAGATGCTTTCGTCACTCGACGGCTGATCTGCCTCATCCCGAAAGTAGACCCCCACCTCATCTATCAAGCCGTGCAGACCGTCGTTACCACCGACCACGGTCCGACCCGGACGAACGGACCAAACGCCGTCCGACTGATTGTCCGCGGGCGCCGTCTCAACGGCCCCGTCGGGGCTTCCCTCAGCGCCCGCGTCAGACTCCTCTACCGAGCTTTCCTCACCGATACCCGAGACCGTTGAGACGGAGCTGAGCAAACCATTCTTGAACCAGAGCACCTGTGTAGCCTCAGGCCCCGGCCAGACGGAGACGTTTATAGTGGTTGTCTCCCCGGCAGATAAGAGCGGCATCACGGAGGTGGTTCCCTCAGCAGTTTCAAGAAACCCAAGCCAGAGATGCACAAAACCGGCCTGGTCTGCTGAAAGCCGCAGCAACTCGGTCCCACGGACATCCTCAACCAGCATCAGTTGGGCATCTTCCGTAAGAGAAGCCGGTCTGAGCCGGAACGTGATTGAGAACGGCGACACGCGCTGGTCGCGGTAGGGAATGGTGGCGGAGCTGACAGAGAAGCCGGAGCCGCCGTCCAGATGGTAGCCAAAGATGTCGCCGTCTATGCGTAGCTTGGGTGAGCCGAACGGCATGCCGACCATGGTAGCATTGGGATCAAAATCATTCCGGGCACCCGAATCCCGGAAGTCACCCTGCAGGTGAAAGAGCGTGAGGTAGCTCTCATGGGGTACCAGATCCGTGTCCGAAAGGTCGCGATCTCTGCTCACAAAGAGCTGGGACCGATACCTGACCGGCGACGCGAACTCAAACGGCGTGTCCGCAGCCGGTCCCGACGGAAACAGCTCCACCGTTACCGGATACACGCCCTCCTCCGGCGGCGATGTCACCAGCGCGCGATCAAGCCCGGCGCTCAGGTACCCCGAATCCACCAACTCTCCGTCCAGCCACCACTGGACGTACGGGTCAATGCCGGACGGCACTACCGACCGCAACTCGACGATTCCCTGGGATCCGGGAAAGAAGGAGGTGGGATAGAAGCTCACGCCGTTGATGAGGAGCGAGCCGTCCACCACAAAGAAGGGCACCGTCCGCTCCGCGATCAGCCGCACGCCGTCATAGTAGCGAATCTCCAAAGTGAAGTAGCCGTCGCCGATCTCCGGCACCGCGATGGACGGGATCTCATCCATGAGATCCACGGACTCAAAGGCCTGCGTCGCAACGAGTTGCTGCTCCTCATCAACGATATCGATCTCCATCCGGTCCGCGGTGCTCATGTCTTCGTCTGTCACATTGGTGCGGGTGACCGACAGCGGGATGGAGCTCCCGGGCTCCAGTACGGCGCCTTCATCTATGGTGTCTATGGTAATGGCAGGCTGCGCCTCCGGCTGCGGGAACAGAAGCGAAGAATCCCCGCACGAAAAGAGAAGTGCTGCAAGCAGCGGCGCAATCACCAGAGACCGTCGCATCCTACACCAATAATACCACACCACGAGCGGGTTTCGTACACCATTGACCGGATCGAATCGATCCGTATGATCGGCACCATGCGCTCCACTCGGGCTATCATCCACCTGGGATACTTTGCGGAGAACCTGCGGAGGATTCGTGAGCACACAAAAAACGGTCCGCGCATCTGCCTTGCCGTGAAGGCGGATGCATACGGACACGGAATTGTGCCTATCTCTACCGCGGCAGTCGGCGCCGGTGTCGAGTATCTGGCGGTGGCGACAGTCGACGAAGGTGAGGAGATCCGTTCGGCGGGAATAGAGGTTCCCATATTGCTCTATAGCCTG
>CAYTGY010000242.1:0-5585 GCA_964437265.1 uncultured Spirochaetaceae bacterium
GGGGTGGTATCTGCCGGCCCGTCCGGCAACCTGCACAATCAAGCCAAAGGTACGCTCGGCCGCGCGGAAGTCGGGGAGGTGCAGGCCGGTATCCGCAAGAACAATGCCCACCAGCTTGACCCCGGGAAAGTTGAGCCCCTTGGCCACCATCTGTGTTCCCAGCAGCACATCAATCTCACCGGCCCGGAACGCCGCCAGGCGCTTCTCCAGCTCGCCCTTCCGCCGGACGGAGTCCGCATCAATGCGGCCGATTCGCCACTCCGGAAACCGGAGCCGCAGCTCCTCTTCAATCTGCTCCGTGCCAAAGCCGGCGTACCCCACGTCAAGAGAGCCGCACTCCGGACACAGCTCCACCGGTCGGGCGCGGTAGCCACAGTAGTGGCACACCATCATGTTGCGCTCTTTGTGATACGTGAGCCCCACTGAGCAGTGCCGGCATCGCATCTCATAGCCACAGCTGCGGCAGTGAAAAAAATAGGAGAAGCCACGCCGGTTGAGAAAGAGAATAGACTGCCGTCGCTCCTGGTGCACCTCACGCAGTGCCGCCACAAGCTCATCTGAGAGCGTAGACGGTTTCTTGCGCATATCCACCACGCGCATCTGCGGCAACGCCCCCCCGGAAAGCCGCCTGGTCAAGTCCAAGCGGGTCAGCGTTCCCGTGTCCATCAGGTGCCATGCCTCCGCCGAGGGGGTGGCGCTGCCCATGACCATCACCGCTTTCGCGTGCGCTACGCGATGCATGGCTATCTGGCGTGCGTGATAGCGTGGCATGGAGCCTGACTTGTAGGAGCCGTCGTGCTCCTCATCCACCACCACCAAGCCCAGCCGCACCACCGGGGCAAAAACGGCGCTGCGGGCGCCAACCACCAGCCGCGCATCTCCTCTACGAATCCGCTGCCACTCGGAGAGTCGCTGCGACGGGGTCAGCCGGCTGTGGAGGACGGCCACCGTCTCCCCAAAGCGGTGCCGCACCGCTTCAAGCAACTGGTGCGTGAGCGAGATCTCCGGCACCAGATAGATACCGGAGCGGCCGTTGGCAAGGACGCGCTCCGCCAACCGCAGAAACACTTCGGTCTTGCCGGATCCGGTGACTCCGTGCAGGTAGAAGAGGCGGCTCGGCTCAGCACCGGAGTCCGCTGCGTCTTGAGCCGCGGCCGCGTGGATCCGTTCCACCGCACGCTGCTGTTCCGGTGAAAGCTCAAGCGGATGCGAGGCGGGCGGCGGCTCCTCGCTCAACGCGTCGCCGGCGGAGCGCTCCTGCCGGCCGGACGGGATCATCGCCGAAAGAGACTGGCCAAGCGAAGCAAAATAGCGCGTGCTCACCCATGAGGCCAACACCAGGTAGGTCTCGTCAAAGAGCGGGTCCTGATTCACCACCCGGGAGATCCACTTCAGCGCAACCCCGGGAGGAGCGGCGTTGGTATGGCCCACCACGAATCCGGCAAGGCTCCGACGGCCGACCGGTGCAATGACGCGCGCACCAAGCGGTATGGAAGCGGCGTCTTCGGGTGATCGGTAGGTCAGCGGGTCCGGAAGCGGGAGGTTGAACGCAACCTGAAGGAGTGGGGACTCGCTCACTGCGTCGGAAGCCCTGCCAGTGCGGCCAGGCGCTTGAGGTCGTCCCACACCGGCTTCCGAAGCTCAGGATTGCGGAGCACGCCGCTGGGATGGTAGGTCGGGATCAGCGGAAAGCCGTCAACGTAGAAGGTCCGTCCCCGAAGGCTCCCAATCCCGGCGGTGGAGCCCACCAGTAGTGAGGTGGCAATACGGCCAACGGTGAGAATCGCCTGCGGCTTGACCAGCTGGATCTGCTCTCTGAGGTACGGAAGACACGCATCGCTCTCCGCGCTCTGCGGGTCCCGGTTTCCCGGCGGACGGCACTTGACGATGTTCGCAATGTACGCGTTGGTCTCGCGGGAGCAGCCAATCGCCGCCAGCCACTTATCCAGGTACTTCCCGGCTCGCCCCACAAACGGCTGCCCGGTTCTATCTTCGTCCGCGCCGGGGCCCTCGCCCACCACCATGACCACCGGATCCAGCACGCCGGCGCCCGGAACCGCCTTGGTTCGTGTCTGTGCAAGACCGCACCTGGTACAACTGCGGACGCGCGCTTCAAGCGCGGCCAGGCGTTCCTTCCGCGCTCCCAGATCACCACCGGCCGGCACGGCGGCGTCCGCACTCTCCAGACCCGCGTGTGCGTCAACTACCGCTCCGGGCTCAGGCAGATCCGGCGGGTTGGGATGATCGGTTCGCTCTCCAAAGCGAATCAGGTCTTCAAGGAGATCAAGGCTTTTCCAGAGTTCTTGGGTCCGCGTCATAGTATTCAACCTGGTAGAGGGTCAGTCCACGGGCCGGAGCCGACGGTCCGGCCTGTGCGTGATCTTTCACCTCGAGCAGACGCTCCACCTCTACCGGGTCTGCCCCCTGCTTGTCAAGGTCAAGCAACGTTCCTACCAGCGAGCGTACCATCCGCCAGAGAAAGGCGTTGGCGGCGATCTGGAAAACCAGGAACCTGCCCTCAGGGAAAAACGCGGCCATCCGCACGGTTCGGACCCGGTTTTCTCTCCCGCCGCGCGGAACGGTGAAGGTGGTGAAGTCGTGCGTGCCAACCAGCAGGCGCGCCATCTCATTGAGTCGCCAGGGATCCGGGTGGTGACGGAGACGCACGGAGAAGCGGAAGTAGCGTGGATGATCTACCGGAGATGGATCCAGGTAGTACCGGTAGACTCGCTCGCGCGCCCAGTACCGGGCGTGAAACTCCGTCTCCACCTGCCGCGTAGCAAGCGCCTTCACGTCCCGGGGTAGATACGAGTTGAGTGCAACAAAAAAGCGTTCAGCCGGGATAGAGTCGAGGTCCGTGAAGAAGTTGATCACCTGTCCGTCTGCGTGCACACCGCTGTCGGTGCGTCCGGCCGCGCACACGCGCACCGGATGACCGTGCATGCGTTCAAGGGCGGCCATGACGGTTCCCTGCACCGTACGTCCCTCCGCCTGGACCTGCCATCCACGGAAATCGGTCCCGTTGTAGGCCAGCGTAGTCTTGATGTTACGATTCGACATCTTCGGGGTTGCTCTTCTCCTCACCCAGATCTTTGGTGATGGAGTCGTAGACGTCGCGTGCATTGTCCAGAATGGCGGCCGGCTTGTCCTTGCTGGCTCTCCCCATCCCAAAGATCCGCGCCACGGTCCGCTTGGCCCGCGCGAGCGCTTGCGTGCGCTTGGCCGGATTCTTGGTGGGCCCGTACTCGTACTCAAGAAGTCCGGTCAGATACAGCACCCCGTCGTAGCCGTAATTCTTATCCAGATCCGGCCCAAGGTGGTGGACCGCGGAGAGCGACTCCTGCCCGGTCTGTTCCAGCTCCACAGCCCGGGCATAGAAAAACCTGGCCTTGCGATAGAAGACCTGGCTGAGATAGTCGAAGTTGTCGTTGGGCCGCTTCCGGTGCAGATCGGCACACAACCACGCTGCGCGCAAACAGGAAAGTCCCTGCTTGAAGGTGGGAGAGAACTCCTTGGGGAAGTGCTCGTAGCTCACCGTTGCCAGGTAGTAGCCGGCACATCCCTCCGCAAGTCCCCGCGGCTGGGTGTAGTCCAAGTCGTCAAAGATCCGGCGAATAGTCGCAATCCGGCGCCCTTCGGCGGAACGGATCGGCTCCTTTGCCTGCTCAGGCACCTCAAGGAAGTCCGGATGGTAGGCCGCGTAGTAGCACGCGGGACAGACCGTCACCGGGTAGATCAGCGGGAAGACCTCTCCGTGTTTTTGTGAGGGTATGTAGGTCCTGCGCAGCTCGGTCGTGAGCTCTCCGGCGTTGAGCCGGCCGCGGCCGGTGCGCAATTCTTCGCGATAGAACGTTGTCTCGCACGCCGGGCATTCGATCGGTGTCTTGGTAAAGAAGGTCAGTTCAGACATCGTCACCTTCCACAACCACCATCGCTACGGCGTTATCGAGCTCGTGGCTGAGCGACAGATGAACGCGACGGCCTCCGGCAGCGGCAAAGAGCTCTTCTGCCCGTCCATGCAGAATGATCTCCGGCTTGCCGTCCCGATTATTCACCACCTGGATCTCACGCAAGGAAAACCCGGAGAGGCCGGTGCCAATCGCCTTCCCCAGCGCTTCCTTGGCAGCATACCGCACCGCAAGCGAGAGCGCCATGGATGCGCCCCTGCTTCTCGCATCAGCAAGCTCACCGGGATGGAAGAATCGCTCCAGCAGTCCGGGCTGGTTGGTCCACCGACTCATCCGCTCAACCTGAATCAGGTCCACACCCACGCCAAGTATCACGGTGCCTCCGTTGCCTCAACCACGGTGATCTGGAGCCGCGCCGGGGAGAACTCCAACGGAAGCACCCGTGGCGGAACCAGCGGACGAGTAGGCAAGGTGTATGTCCCCGGCTCCGTGATCCGGGAGGCGTCCACCACAAGCAGCACCTGATCCGGAGGAAGCTCCTCCAGCTCTATCTGGCGTCCCTGAACGAGCAGTCTGCCGCGTGGTATCTCTGAGGTGACAATCAGAGTCACATCCAGGGACCGCACGACAATCTCTACGCTCTCATAGTTCTGCTGGATGATCGTCTCCACAATAACACCGCGGAACTCAATCACGTCGCCGCCTGGGAATCGGACCTGGGGCGACGGCTGCACCAGCCGCACTCGCTCAGAGAAGTCCTCGCGCCTGCCGGCCAGATCGATCTCCTCGGTCAGGACGGTTTCCAGCTCCTCCACCTCGCTTCGCGGGCCCACCACCTCCACCGCGGATGGAGAGACTCGGTAGTCGTTGAGCTGATAACCGGGCGGCGGGAATCCAACCAGATTAGGCACAACCTCCAGGCTGCGGTAGAGCTTCTCCTCCAGCTGGACGGTCACCTCGAGCGGCTCCACCCGGATCTCCAGGACCTCGGCATCAAGCGCGGAGCCGGTCTTCCGGATGCGCACCGGCGTACGGAACACCCCCTCCGCATCATGTTCGGTGAGATCCGCATACGCGTGGATATCGTCCTCCAACACGCCAAAGATCATCTCTTCCTCACCGCGCAACACCACGCGGACGCGCGATTGAGAGGCCTCTACGGCCACCACGCTTTCAGCGAGCTCCAGCTCCAGCGGCACGGTAAAGTAGCGCGCCTGAATGCCGGCCAGATCGTTAAACAGGACAATCACCACCGCCGCCGCGAGCGAGATAACTTTGGCGGGCCAGTTCCGGACCAGACGGTCAAACACGTTACTCTTCAAGGCCGCCCGCCTCCGATTCCAGCTCAAGCGGAGCGGCAATGTCCAGCAGCTCAGCCAGCCGTCGCCGGATCTCCTCCACCGTCAGCCCGTAGTAGAGGTTGGCGTCGTAGGCGAGCGAGATTGCCCCACTCTCCTCAGAAACCACCAGGATCACCGCGTCGGACTCCTCCGCAAGCCCAAGCGCCGCACGATGCCGGGTACCAAAGCTGCGACGTACATCCAGCTGCTCTGAGAGCGGGAGGAAGCACCCGGCCGCCGCCGCTTTGCCGCCTTCTATCACCACCGCGCCGTCATGCAGCGCCGTGTCATGACCAAAGATGGTCAGGAGCAGCGCCGACGTCACGTTTGCATCCAG
>CAYTGY010000243.1:0-3102 GCA_964437265.1 uncultured Spirochaetaceae bacterium
CACGCCGGCGGGCTCGATGATGTTGCGGTCACCGTGAATGTGGACGAGTCAGTCCTGGAGATCTACCGCGCTGTTCCGTGCGGTCTGATTGCGAATGAGCTGATCAACAACGCTATGGAGCACGCCTTTCCCGCCGGTCGCGCCGGTACCATCACCGTAACATTCCGCGGCAACCAGGATGAGATGGAATTGTCGGTTGGAGATGACGGAGTTGGCTTCGAGCAACCGCGCGATGGCTCGCTCGGGTTGACACTGGTCACCATGCTTGCTGAGCAGCTTGACGGAACAGTAGTCTTTGAGTCAACGGCCGGCACGATTGCGCGTTTGCGCTTTCCCGCTCAACCGCTACACCTAGACCCGTGATACGCCCCGGCCGGCGAATTCATGGCAGTACGAGCTCTGGCGGTGTAGCGGGGGCTACTCGTGATTGTGACCAGGTTCATGGACGTGGCCGTGCTCCAACTCTTCGCTGTTCGCATCACGCACATCGCTGATTGTAACATCAAAGTGGAGCGTCTTGCCGGCCAGAGGGTGATTCTGATCCAACACGACGTTGTCATCATCAAGTGACAGCAGCGTTACTACTGCCTGCTGCCCGCTGGTATCCTGGACGGCAAACTGCATTCCCGGCTCCAGCTCAGTGTCCTGGGGCATCCGGTCCCGCGGAACGGTAACCTGGAGCGATGCATCATACTCCCCGTAGCCCTGTTCTGGCTGGACTTCAGTAGATACCGATTCACCGGGAGCCCTTCCTTCCAGCACCTCTTCCAGGCCAGGAATGATTCTGTCATGACCGTGCAGATAGGATAGATCCTCTCGCCCTTGGGAACTGTCCAGGACCTCCCCCTCATCGTCCTTCAGGGTGTACTGAATGGATACAACTCTATCTTTGGCAACTGTCATATGGGGGCTCCTCTAACCCAAGGTACTAGCCAAGCTCCGAGTCAGCAACCCCTGGGCGGAGATCTTTCCGGGGGAGGCGCCGGTCAATCGAGATGGAAGTGCCGCCCCGCGGCCTCCTCCGCGTCACGCTCTGCGCGAAGCGACTCCGGAGATCGTGCATCCTTCCGCGCTGCACCACGGGATTGGCGTGTGGGGATCCGGGGGTCGCGTTCAAGACGTTCCCGGGCGGCGGCGATCTCCCCGGCCGCTTGGTACTGCGGCAACCACGGCGATAGCTCAACCAACATCTCGTCTGTCATCTGCCATACCTCCGGTGGGTTGCACACGGCGCCCACCAGTGGGTCCAAGAGCATCGCCTGCTTGAGCAGGCGCACGTCCGACTCTACGGCCGCCATGACCGCCAACCGCTGGACGCTGATGCTCGCGTTGCAGACCGCCGCGCATCCCATTGGGAGATCGCCAACGGTGGGGATGTTGACTCCGTTGCCGTCTATGTAGCCCGGAACCTCAACCACGGCGTCATCCGGCAGGTTGGAGATGATGCCGTTGTTCACCACGTTGAAGTGGCCACGGTACAGACGGCCGGTCTCCAGCGCCTCGAGGATGTAGGAACCGTGCTCGTGAGAACGATTCGCCTGCGAATACACCGGCGGCTCTTCTTCCAGCCGTCTGGGAAACTCATCCTCAAACCAGTTACGGCTTTCCGTGCATACCCGCAGGTAGCCACCGGTCTCACCGTGTATCCAGCCGCTGAGATCAATCCATCTGCTAGTCTCCTCGGGTCGCTTGCGGTACCACGGAAGGTACTCGCTCAGGTGGCCGTTTGACTCTGTTGAGAAGTAACCGAACCGTCGCAGCATATCAATCCGAACCTTCTCCTGCTCCGAGTAGGTGGGATGTTGCTCGAGCGCTTCCAAGACCCTGCCGGTGAGGTCCACTCCTTTGTGCCGAAGCTGTATGTACCATGTCTGGTGGTTGATGCCTGCGCAGACGTACTCGAGCTCCTCCGCCGGCACCTCCAACGCATCCGCCAGGAGATGATGGCCGCCCTGCACACCGTGACACAGCCCGATCGTGGTGACACCACCCACGCGGTTTGCTGCCCACGTCATCATGGCCATGGGATTCGCATAGTTCAGCAGGAGGGGACCATCGGAGCGACCGCCCAGGTGCGCCGAGCCGCGCAGCCCGCGGTTGGAGCGTTCGCCCACCTCGCGGATGTCCCGGCACAGGTCAAGTAGCATTGCGATGCCGCGCTGCCCATACATGATCCCGCCGGCGCTCAGCGTGTCTCCCACGCACTGGTCAACCCCGTAGCGCAGCGGTATCTCAATGTCTTTGGTGAACGCCTCTAGTCCGCCAACTCGAGCCGTATTGATGATGTACCGGGCTCCGGTAACCGCCTCACGTTGATCCGTAGTAATGCAAATTCTCGCGGTGTCCAGGCCGTTCGCCGTGAAGTCGCGCTCTATGAGCTGCCGCGTCATCTCAAGGTTGTGCTCATTAATGTCCACAAGTGCGAACTCAGCATCCTGCAGTTCTGCCACTCCCATCAGATCGCTGACCAGTGTCCGAGTGAATGTCAGGCTACCCGCTCCCACAATCGCAATCTTCAATCCCATATCTGCTCCTATTCAGCCGCGCTGTTGCGGCAGCACGAAGGAGTGTACTCTCATCATGCATTCCGGGCCTATGGAGCAGGAGGCCGATCTTCGGTACTTTTGTGATCAATGACGCACCTGCCCTTGTACGAGTCCCCCGTGCTCTCGCCCATCCGCTCCTACCCGCTCCACGCAATCGTCACCAGCTGCGGCCACTCTCTTATTGAGGATCAGCAATACTCGTATGACGGCATGCGCCGGGGAAACCGGCCGTTCGCCGTACTCCAGTTCACGGTCAGTGGCATCGGCAACCTCCAGTGGCGTGGCGGCTGCCGTACCCTGTCCAGCGGCTCCGTCATGGTGGCCCGGATTCCAGGCGAACACCGCTACTGGCATGAGTCGTCAGACGGTCCATGGGAATTCGTGTACGTCTGTCTGGCCGGAAGTGAGCCGCTGCGGGCGGTGGACGCGGTGGTTGACCGGCGAGGCCCGGTCCTGGAGCGCGCCCAAAACGCTCGCTTCTCCGCGCGGATGCACCGGACGGTACTGGATGTGATGAACGGCGACCTGAGAGAGCCGTTTGAGCTCTCCGCTCGAG
>CAYTGY010000243.1:3112-5554 GCA_964437265.1 uncultured Spirochaetaceae bacterium
CGGACCCCGGCGTCATGGCAGCCGTGGACGCACCAATGGATCTGCTTGCGGAGAGTCACCTATCGCCGGCTGACCCGCACCACGTAGAGCTGGTTCGGCGGGCACGGCGCATGCTCAAGGAGCAGTTCGCCGATGCGCCGAGCATCGCCACAATCGCGGAGGAATTGGGTGTGAGCCGCGAACACCTCACCAGGATCTTCACCGCAACCGCCGGCGTGACACCGCACACCTATCTGGAGGAGCTACGGCTTCAGCGCGCTCTAGAGCTTCTGTACGCGACCAGTGAACCGGTAAAATCCGTCGCCGCCCGGTGCGGATTTCATGATGGAAGCTACTTCAGCCGCGTATTCCGGCGCTACACGGGCTTGTCACCTACCCAGTACCGACACACCAGGATGTAGCGTGGCCGACGTACCGGCGTCTACTCCAGAAGCCGCCGGAGGATCCCGCGGCCGGAGACCCAATAACGGTCTGCTGCTGCTCCGTACTCCAGCAGGAGCAGCACCGCGTCCGGCTGGTTCGCCCGCGCAGCTCGCTCAACCGCAGTCAGGCCTTCATCTCTGCTACATCCCACAGCCAGAAGCACAAGCGCCGCGACGCAGAGAGAGAATCGAATGACGATGGTCCGAATAGCCGCGGGCATTCTATCTGGATAGCGCCCGGTTGGGAACTGGAGCGGGTCTACGCTTGACCGCATGTCTTGGCATCGGGTACCGTCGCGTGAGATGAACATCCTTGTTACCGGCGGTGCCGGCTTCTTCGGAATCAACTTCATCCGGCACGTCCTTGCCCAGACGCGGACGGGCACGGTGACCTCCCTTGACTTCGCCCCGTTCGACTACCCGGAGCGCAACCGCGTGCACCAAGTAACCGGTGATATCCGTGACCGCGCGGCAGTGGACCGGGCGCTGGACGGTGTGGACGTGGTGGTCCACGCGGCGGCCGCGCTTCCGCTGTACACACCGCGGGAGATCTTCACCACAGACGTGATTGGCACACGAACCGTGCTGGAGGCGGCCCACGCGGCCGGGATTTCGCGGGTGGTCCACGTCTCATCCACGGCGGTCTACGGGATTCCGGACCACCACCCCATTGCGGAGGATGACCGGAAGCATGGCGTGGGCCCATACGGTCGGGCGAAGGTGGCGGCGGAGGCGGAGTGTGAGCGCTTCCGCGAGCTGGGTATGGTGATACCGGTGGTTCGTCCCAAATCGTTCATCGGTCCGGAACGCTTGGGCGTGTTCGCCCTGCTCTATGATTGGGCCTATACCGGTCACGGGTTTCCGGTCCTGGGAACCGGCACAAACCGGTATCAGCTTCTTGATGTTGAAGATCTGGCCCGAGCGGTCTACCTCCTGGCAACGGGGGATGCCGCAGTGGTCAACGACACCTTCAACGCTGGTGCGGACAGATTCACCACCATCCGCCGGGACTTCCAGGCGGTTCTGGATGCGGCGGGACACGGAAAACGCATTGTCTCTATCCCTGCCGCTCCGGCAACTGCGGTGCTCAAGGGCCTGGAGGCGTTTGGCTTGTCGCCGCTGTATCAGTGGGTGTATGAGACGGCCGGCAAGGATTCGTTTGTGAGCGTGTCAAAGATTCGCGATCTGTTGGGGTTTGTCCCGGCCTACTCCAACCGTGACGCCCTGGTCCGGAACTATGCGTGGTACGTGGCAAATCTGGACTCATTCGCGCAGGCGTCCGGCGTCTCGCACCGGGTTCCGTGGAAACAGGGGGTCCTGGCCCTGGCAAAACATGTCTTCTAGCGCCGCACGTGTACCCATCAGTATGCTCAGACTCTTGCGTGTCCGCCACTGGGTGAAGAGCGCCTTCGTTCTTGCTCCGCTGGTGTTCGCGCTCAGGCTCACCGAGTTTCCGGCGCTGCTCAATGCAGTGTCTGCCGGCGTCGCGTTCTCGCTCGCGGCAAGCACCGTCTACATCATCAACGACATTGTGGATCGCGAGCGAGACCGGTTGCACCCTAAGAAGCGCTACCGCCCAATCGCCGCCGGCGCCATCAGTCTACCGGCGGCGTGGGGCATGGCAACGGTGACCGCGGCCGCGGCGGCCGTGCTTGCCCTGCTGGTAGTTCCGGACACCCTTCCGTGGATTGCCGCCTACCTGGTGCTCAACATGCTCTACTCCACTGTGCTGAAACGACTGGCACTTGTTGATGTGCTTGTCATCGCAATTGGATTTGTGCTGCGCGTTGAGACCGGTTCCGCGGCAATAGGTGAGGCAACCTCCAGCTGGATGGTGCTTGCCACGCTGTTTATCGCGCTCTTCCTTGGTCTGGCGAAGCGCCGCGGAGAGGAGGCGAACATTGCGGAGAGCACCCAGCACCGGCCCGGATCCGAGCTCTACACCATAGCCGGCCTGGATATCCTCATTGGGGTAAGCCTGGCGCTTACCATCATTGCCTACGCGCTCTACACAGTGGAC
>CAYTGY010000244.1:0-5529 GCA_964437265.1 uncultured Spirochaetaceae bacterium
ACCACCGCGCGGGTTCGCTTGGGCCGCGTGATGTGGAAGTGGCGGATGTACGCGTACTTTGGATGTCTGCGAAACAATGCGTAACCGGCGAACGCCCCATCCAATTGAAACAGTATAGCTGAGAACCCCTCCGCCAAGAGCTGATGCATACGACTCTCCAACTCCGGCAATGTCATGTTGGACGGGATATCCTGTTCGGACATCAACTCGCGGTTGAACCGCGCAAGGAGCCCTACGGAGTCTGGACCGGCCGGGACGAACGTGAGCTCCACCATATGTTCAGTATGCCCACCGGCTCGTCGGACGGTCAACTGAGGACCGGGTGGCTCTACCGTACCACAAATGAGACCGCGTCGGCGGAGTGGGCGCCAATCGCCTCCACCCGGTAGTTCCCGGGTCTGATGGGCAGATACGCACGCAGCGGGGATCGGCCTTCGGCTAGAAACGCGTCGTTCACCCAGAGCTGAATAGTCTCCGTGGTGGGTGAGAAGACCTCAATGCGCACCGCCTGATCAGCCGGCGGGATCAGCGGATCGTGGTAGAAGCGTGCGCCGTCAGCGGGATTGGTAATCTCCACCGCGCCCTGGGCCCGCGCAAGCGCTTGGAACTGGTAATGGCGATCCGCCGCCCACGCGGCGAACTCCGGAGGATACCGGACGGGTTGCCCCTCACCAACATGCCAGTCGCACGGCGGCGGGGTGGTTCCCAGCGGGAAGTGCTCAACCAGCGTCGCGGTACACCGGTCGGTGGCGGCCTTGCCGCTGACCGCACAGATCTCCACCGGATGCGCGTCCGGGACCGGGTCAAGGCGGGAACCGGGGGTGGCGAACACGCTCAAGATCTCCACCACGGCGGCGGCCGGCAACGAGGACCCGGGAGCGCCCACAACCGTTGCGCCGGAGAAGTTTCCCATCCAGACGCCGGCGGTCATCTCACGTGTCGCCCCTAGTGCCCAGATGTTGTTGAACTGGTTGGAGGTACCAGTTTTGAAGATGGCCTCAAACGGCGTCTCAAGCACGCTCCGCGTACCAAATCCCGTCACCCTCCCGACGGTGTCTGAGAGGATGCTCCGAATGGCCCCGGCCGCGTACGGTGTCACCTGTTGCTCAGACAGATCCTCCGCGGGGGCGTCCGTCTTCCGCCACCGGAGAACCGGTGAAACGCCGCCTCGGGGAAAGAGCGAGAACCCGCGGACCAGCTCCCAGAGCCGGACCTCTGCATTGCCCAACGCCAGCCCAATACCCACCCGATGCTGTTGCTCTGCGATTGACGTGAAGCCCAGCCCAATGAGGTGGTCTGCGAAGCTCCGGACTCCCAGACGCTCCAGCATGTGGACCGCGGGGACGTTGAGCGAGCTGGCCAGCGCGGTCCGTAGCCTGACCGGCCCATTGAAGCGCCGATTGAAGTTCTGCGGGACATAGATCTCGCCGCGGCCGAACTCGCTCTCAACGTCCGGCAGAATGGTGGCAGGCGTGAATCCGTTGTCCAGCGCCAGTGCATAGAGGAACGGTTTGATGGTGCTCCCCGGCTGCCTGAGAATCTGCACGCCGTCAATCTGGCCGTCGTTCTCCGCGTCAGAGTAGTCCGCGGAGCCGACGTACGCCAGCACGTCTCCGCTGGTGTTGTCCACTACCAGCGCGGCGCCGTTGGTTATGCGGTTCCGGCCGGCCTCCGCCACGCGAGCGGCTACCGCGGCTTCCGCGACGCGTTGAACATCCAGGCTCAACGTGGTGACCACCGGGGCGGCGGAGGCGCGATCCTCCCCGGTCAGGCGCGCTGAGACATACCGGGTGAAGTGCGGCGCGTGCTGTGGCCTGCGCCATCGGGCGGCATCGCTTGCCGCACGGCCGGCGGCATCGCGAAGCGCGCGCGTCTCAACGTTCATCCCAATCCGCCGTGCAAGCGCCGCTGCTGCTGCTGCCGCCGCGTCCGGATTGGTTGCGGGATTGTACGTGGCGGGCCGGCGCGGAATCACCGCGAGCAACAGCATCTGCTCAACCGAAAGCGCCTTGGCAGGCCTCCCAAAGAACCGCGTGGCGGCGGACTCAACACCGGTGACGGCGAAGCCAAATGGGAGCGAGTTGAGCCATAGCTCCAGAATTCGTTCCTTGCTCAGGTGCACCTCAAGGCGAAGCGCCCGGATCGCCTCACGGACCTTTCCGGAGAGCCCCGGTCCGCTGTTAGCAACGATACTGGCCAACTGCATGGTGATGGTAGAACCCCCGCTGACCACGACGCCGCTGCGTGCATTGTCCAACGCGGCTCGCACCACCGCAACGGGGTCCACCCCGGGGTGCGCAAAGAACCGCTCGTCCTCGCCGGCCCGGAAGATCTCCACCAGGGTGGGGGGAAGCGACGCAAGCGGTGCAAACTCCCGCCAGGAGCCGTCCGGCAGCGGAAGGATGGTCAACACCTCACCATTGCGATCAGTGAGCGTGGTGCTGTAGGGCTGCTGCAGGAAGGCGTCCAGCTGCGCAAACGGCATCGCAAGCGCGAGCAGCGCCGCGACAATGAGTGCGGGAAGCGCCAAGAACGCCAGGCGCAACCGGACGGATGGTACGGTTCGGTTCACTCTTCAATCACGTACAGCCGGCCCGGACTCCTGCCGAACACCTCCGGCTCGTACATCCCTTCGATCTTCGCCGGCGGCGTGGGGTACACGCCGGCGGTGGTCGTACGAAAGAGGAACGCCACCTGCTGTTGTCCCGGGTAGAACTGGTCAAAGTAGTACCGCACCTCGTTGTCGTAGATCTCTTTCACCGGCCGGTAGTAGTCCCACACAACGCCGAACGGGGACACCGTGACGCTGCCCTCGCCCGAGTATTGCCGCGTCTCACCGTAGACCGTCTCCCTGGTCCAGCCACGCTGGTCCACACCGCCGGCGTCACCATAGCCCCCGGTGGTCACGAACGATGCGTCCAGAATATCCACGCCGGAGGGCACGGGCACACGGAGCGCGACCATGGTGCGGGACCGAGAGGTGGTTGCCGTCACGCGCATGCGGTACGTGGTACCCAGTTCCAGCGTGCTGCCGTCCACGGCATTGCCGTCCAGATCCTCAATCTGGGTGTAGAGACTGAACCCCTCGTCCCGCGGAAGGACGATCTCAGAGGGCAGCGCGTACCGCACTGTTGCGGTGTAGTAGGCAACACCGCGGCCGTCCTTGTCTATTCGTATGGGGAACAGCTCGTTGCGCGCCATCTGGTCAAAGGGCGGCTCAAAGAATCCGAACTCTGCTACCTCCGGCTCACCCGCGAAGCCCTCGAACCGCGTCTCCACCAGCTCCGTGTCTGCCACTGAGACGGAGACGCGCATATCAGTCTCTTCTCCGGCCTCATCCCCAATGAGCCGCCCAAACGCGGTGACCGCCCACGCGGTGTCATTGGTGTTCACCCAGTGGCCGTAGCGCTGCATGGATTGGAGCTGCCACGCGATCCGCTCCACCATATCCGGCTGCGGATCAACGGCGAGCTGCACCATCAGCAGAAGCGACAGCGAGGTAACCTGGCTGTCAAAGTAGTACCGGGCCTCATAGGTCTCAGTCAGGTCCATGCCCCGCGTGCTTGGCCGCGTAAACCGCCGCATCCGGGAGAGCATCTGTTCCGCCGCCTCCGTCCTGCCCAGCTCCCGGTACGCAAGCCCCAGAAAACCATACCCGGTGATCCCCAGCTCATCGCCGGCCTCCGCAACGCGGTCCAGCTGTGGCTGCACATTTTCACCAAACACGCTGAGCACATAGAGGCCGTAGAGACGGAGGTAAGATGAGAGCGGCGGCAGCGTCTGGACACCACGGAGGTAGCCCAGTAGCGCACTAATGTCTATGTGGTCTTCCACCGGATAGCCGTGCTGCAGCGCCAGCGCGTAGTAATGAGCCACTCGAGTGCTGACGTAGGGCGAGCTACGGTAGTAGTGGTAGGGATTGTAGGAGAATCCGCCGTCATCAAGCTGGTACGCCGCGATGCGTGCAAAGAACGCGTCAACGGCGCCATCACTGTAGAGCTCCGTCCCCCCGCTGAAGTGGCCAATCGCCTCCCCAAAGAGAATCTGTGGCAGCATTTTGGTGAGCTGCTGATCCAGGAACCCGTACGGATACGTCACCAGGTACCGGACGGCCTCCTCAATGCTACCCAGACGCGATGAGTTGAGGCTCACCGTGAGCCCACCGTAATCAGGCGCGATGGCGCTGGGAATGACTAACCCCTCCTCAGCGGTGCCCCGGTCGGTGCGCCCGGTGACGGTAAACGCCTCAGTGACCAACGGGCGCTCCACGGTCAACGGTTCAACCAGTCGCTCTGAGAGCAGCGGAGACCGTACGGTGAAGACCAGCCGGGCCGCGCCCTCGCGCGTCGCGACAACGGGGAATGAAACCTCCAGACTGGATTGGCCCTCCACCCGAACCTGGCGTTCCGCGGCGCCCTCGATTGCAAGACCGTCGGCCTCCAGAGAGACCGTCAACTCTACCCGTTCCGTGGATAGATTGGTGACCACCACGCCGGCGCGGCTGGTGTCGCGCAGTCGAAGACGGCGCGGAAGGATAGAGCGCACATTGAGCGGATTCTGGACCAGGATCTCCTCTTCCTGGATACCGAAGCGCTCACCGTTGACCACCACGGCGGTTGCGCGGTAGGTGGTCAGAGTGTCCGGCAACGTGAAGGTGGTGGTGACTTCGCCGTTTGCATCGGTGCTCAGGTACGGCTCAAAGACCGCCAGCGGCCGAAAATCGCGTCGCTCATCCAGCTTGGCGCCACCGTCGTCTCCGCCTTGCAGGTTCTTGACCTCGTAGATCACCGGGTCAATCAGCAGCGACCGCGAGTCCGCCCCGCGAACACCCAGCGGGAACTTGGACGGAGCGTAGAAGAACTCAACCGGATTGGGGACGTGGTAGTTAATGAGGTCTAGTACGCCGCGGTCCACAGCCAGGAAGGTAACCTCCGCGTTGCGTACCGGCCGCCCGTTCTGGGTAACGCGAACCGTCGCGCGTGCGTCTTGGCCCGGGAGATAGGTGGGAGCGGAGGGGCGCACGTCTACGTCGAGCGTTCGCGTCCGCGGAGAGATCTCCAGCGTGGCAATACCAAAGTAGCCCGCCGGCTTGCCCAAATCCGGCTCAAAGTAGCCCGTTGGCGGTGCGGTTCGGTCCGTAAACGAGGAGACCGCGACGTAGAGCACGGGGACGTGACCTTCCGTGATGGGAACCTCAATCACATTCGCGGAGCCGGTAAGCTCAACCACGCGCTGGTCAAAGATCCCCTCGCGCTCGGTGGTGATCAGATAGCGGCCTTCCGGCAGCGGTGACTGCACCATGATCCGCGCGGTGTCTCCCACAAAGTAGGTGCTCCGGTCCGGGACCAGCGTGATCTCATCCGTGCTGTCTGCTCCCCACCGGACCCACTCGCTCCCGGTGGCGTAGAAGGAAAGCTCAGTCACGGCCGTCCGCCCGGAGGCGTCCTCCGCGGCGACGCGCAGCGTGTACCGTCCCGCGCTCTCCGGCGTGAACGCTATCATCGTCCGGGGCGTGGGCACCTTGTTTCG
>CAYTGY010000245.1:0-5515 GCA_964437265.1 uncultured Spirochaetaceae bacterium
GCGAACGCTTGAGATGATGGATCGTTCAATCGAGAAGCTTGACCAGGGCGTCGCCGGCGAGGCCCTTGATCTGTCCCAATTCAGGGATTGAGTCCGTTCGTGTTCAGAGTTCGTCTTGGGATTCCGGATGTGCAGCGTCTCTGGGATGACCTCTCCGATAAGGCGCGTGCAGAGACCCTATCCAAGAGCGAACAGAAGCTGTTTCGCAAATGGGGCAAGGCGATGGCACTCATGGAAACCAACCCTCGCCACCCCGGGCTCAGCAGTCATGACATTCCGCCGCTCTCCCGCTGCAGGACGCATCTTCTGGGTCTATGGTCCCGATCAAGGTGATATCACGACAATTGGAATCGAACCTCATCCTGAAGACCGGAAGAGGTCTGGGTACTCCAAGGTGAGTCTGTCTTCACAACCTGAGTAGCGTCTTGTGAGCTACGGCACCAGCATAGTAGCCCACGATCACCAAAGCCCGCGCCTTCACCCGCTTCCAATCCGCCCATGACACTCTGGACCATCCAAACCATCGCTGCGTGGAACGAGCTCGAGAGGACCGGCCGACTGCGGGCCGGGGCGTGTCACCTTCGTGAGCCGGCGTGGTTCCCGGCCTACGAGTGGATGACTCGCCAGATGCGCGACCGCATTGGGCCAGCGCCCCATCACGACAGCCAGGCCCTGTGGGCGTGGCACCGTTGGAACGGGCCGCGATGCCGGCCGGATCTGCGGTGCAGCGGCCATCTGGCGAAGGGCGAAGAGGGTGTGAGGCTCAAGCTGGAGTGTCCTGCCGATCTGGTGCTGCTCTCCGATTTCTCGCTCTGGCACTACGTGCTGAACTACTGGTACCTCCCATCGTCAGAGGCAGACGGGGACGCGTTCGAGCGGGATCTCGCGCGCCATGGATTTTCCTTCTACGAGCAGAAGCCGCTCCCGCACCACCGATACCACGCCGCGATCGTTGAGAGTTGGGACCGATGCTTTGCTCTGGACTGGCACGAGCCGGACATCGCCCTGCCGTTTGAGGAGAAATCGATCCAAGCAACGCTCTGGGAGATCACGACCGACCACGTTGTCGAGTGCACACGGTTCACCTCGCGGTAGGCGTTCAAGCCTTCGCGAAGATCATGGACAACTACCCCGGCCTCACCGACGAGGACATCCGGGCCTGCGTCGCGCGCGGTCCGGCGGTGTTGACCGGATGACGCCGAAGGACTACGTGTTGCGTGTGGAAGAGCTTGTCATTGAGGCGCAGTACGACGAAGAAGCGCGAGTCTGGGTCGCCGTCAATGACGAACTAGGTCTGGCCATCGAGGCCGAGACCTTGGATGTGCTTACCTACAAGCTTCAGCAGATGGTGCCAGAGCTGGCCACTCTGAATCATCTGGATATCTCACGGCCTGTCACGTTCACATTGCGGTCGGTTCGGCGGGCAACCGCATTTGCCTGATGGCTTCGAATCACGCTCCGCGCCTCAAGCAGATACTGCGCCAGTGAGCCTGCAGTTTTGTACGCATGGGGAATGGGGATCATGAAATATGGTCCGCGCCAATCTCGGACAAGCACTCTCCGGTGGACGGCACTATCAAGTCACACCACACAGCGTCCGTAGCTATCCCAACGCCACTGGGTGTACCATGGAGAAACCATGGAAGACGACAAGCGCCCGTTGCTCGAGCGAATAACCGTGAACCCCGGCATCACAGAGGAGGACATCCGGGCCTGCGTCGCGTACGGTGCCGAGATGACCAGAGAGCGCTTCGTGGAAGTTCGACCCGGGGCGTGAGGACGCACACCTTGGATGTGGACCCGGAGAAGGTGCACACGCCGCCGGTCTCCAGCCGTAAAAGTGATCGGAGTTAGGGTCTTTCGTGAGGAGCTTGACCAAACCGCTGTTGAGCATCATCGTTCTCGGAATACACGCATATAACGGCGGAGCACGTACGCGCGGCACTGGAGTACGCGGCAAGCGTCTTCAAGAACGACGTCGTGTACGAAGTAGGGGCGTGATTCTCCTTCGGCTTCTCAGTGATTGGGCACTCGAGCGTCAGGATCCGTTCCGCACCATCTTGAGGCTGGTCCGCCCCTGACCGCCTCTGGCGGTCAGGGGCACGCCTAACCTCGTAGACCGGAGCTCCACGGAATTGCGGCTTGCTCCAACTCGCCCCACGGAGTAACCTACTCATAGAGGTCAGCGAGGAAGAACGCCCATGATAGTCGACTACATTCAGACTGCACTCGATGCTGCCCATTACGAGATCATCGACGATCCCGAACCGTACTACGGAGAGGTGAGGGAACTGCCTGGTGTCTATGCGACCGGGGACACCCTTGAGGCTTGCCGGCACAGTCTCTCTGAAGTCATCGAAGGCTGGTTGATCATCAGCCTGAAGAAGAACCTACCTGTCCCGACAATCAAGGGTGTCACCATAGAGCCACAGCACCAGACTGCGGTGTAGGCTGCAATGCCACGTCTGACACCAATACGGAGGTCTGATTTCATAGCTCGCCTACGGGAGATCAGTTGTGGATGTAGATACGAGCCTACGCCTTGATCGCATTCGAGAGACCTTGAGCAAGTACGTTCGTCCGCTTGAGGTGCGCCTCTTTGGCTCGCGCGCAACCGGGTCAGCTCAGCCGGACAGTGATTTCGACCTTCTGGTCGTTGTGTCCGATGGACCGTCGAGAGACGAGCTGCTCACGTTGTCGTCGCAGTGCCGGCGAGAGCTCGCGAGTCATGGCATAGACGCTGATGTCCTGATTCGCACCCAATCCCTAGTCGAAGAGTTCCGCGACAAGCCTGGAAGCCTCATTCGCTCCGCGCTCGCTGACGGGGTGGAGGTTTGACCAAAAGAGAGTATATCCAGCTCGACCAGGAGCCCGCCCGAACTCACTCGCTCGAGGTACTTCTGCACGCCATCCACCACGAAGAACCGACGTTTCCCGGGTACGACTTCGGACGACTCACGGAGTACGCTGTGCAACACCGGTATCCCGATGATCTAGCAGAGCCGAGCATCGCGGAGACCGAACAATTCATCGAACTTGCAGAGCAGGTATATGAGTACGTTAGGGTGCGAGTAGCGAAGGGTTGAGCAAAGTTCACCGCAGCCTCACGGAGTCGCCCATGACACTCTGGACCATCCACACCATCGCCGCGTGGAACGGTCCGCAGTCACCGAATCTGGGTCTCGCTCATCCTCGACATGGTCGCCGCAGGTATCTCCTTCGCCGAGAGGACCAGAGAGCGTTTCGTGGAAGTTCGACCCGGGGCGTGAGATCGCAAACGATGGGGGGCGACGCCGATGATGGTGTTGCGCGACGAGCAACGCCTCCTGTGATAGGATTTGACCATGGATGAAGCGACCCTTGAGAGAGAAGCGATGCGGTTGTCCGCGAGAGAACGCGCGTTCCTGGCGGACGCCCTTCTGGAGAGTCTGAGCGACGAGGCGACGCAGCAGATTCAAGAGCTTTGGGCACTCGAAGCTGAAGACAGACTCCGTGCCTTCCGGGACGGCAGAATCCCCGCTCGGGACGCGAAAGAAGTTCTCCTTGATGCACTCTCCAAGCTGTCGCCGTGAACGTACGGTTCCTCTCACCCGCAGAACAGGAACTGGTTGAGGCAGCTTCCTACTACCAATCAATTTCCCCGCGCCTCGGCGTTTCATTTATTGAAGAGGTTGGAACGACGATCGACCGCATCCTTTTGCAGCCGACTGCCTGGACTCGCGTCTCCACGCATCATCGGCGCAGTCTGACGAGGCGGTTTCCGTTCGGCGTGATCTACACGATAGATGATGATGAGATAGTCGTGGTGGCCGTGATGAATCTTCGACGAGAACCGAACTCCTGGAAGAACCGCATATAGCGCTTCTTTTTGTCAGAACAGGCTCACCGCGGAGCTCCAATCGAAATCCAGACGCCCCCGTCCTCATTGACGAACTGCGCTCGTTCCGGCATTTGTTTCGCAACCTTTATGCGCGCCTGCCGCACCAGCTGTTGATACGATCACTACATCCGACTACATTGTAGTCAAGGAGTGTCGTCATGGCGGTGACAACCGTGCGTCTTGACCAGGATCTGGAGCAGGCACTGAGCACGCTGGCCGAGCGTAGCAAGCGGAGCAAGAGCTGGCTCATCAACCAGGCGGTGCGGGAGTTTGTGGAACACGAGCGGCGTGACCGGGAGCGCTGGAAACAGACGCTTGCCGCCGTGGAGTCCGCCGCCGACGGAAACGTGTACGCGGCGGAAGACGTCCACGCATGGTTGCGGAGTTGGGGCAGCGATGAGGAGCGTCCGGCTCCCGGCAACGACGCGTGAAGCTGGTATACGCGGCCGACGCGGTAGAGGATCTGCGGCGCCCGCGTGCATTCATAGCAGAGAGAGATCCGCAGGCGGCGCGCGGCGTAGCTTTGCAGCTCCTCGAGCGGCTCGAGCATCTTGCGGAGTTCCCCCTGGTCGGCAAGCCGGTCGCCCAGGCACCGGAACCAGAGAGCGTCCGTGATCTCGTTTCCGGAAAATACGTGATTCGTTACTCGGTTCACCAACAGACCGTCGTGGTGCTGCGTATCTGGCACCACGCCGAGGAGCACCCATGATCCGCAAAGCAGTCATACCCGCAGCCGGCTACGGGACCCGGTTCCTTCCGGCAACCAAGTCGCAGCCCAAAGAGATGCTCCCGGTGGTGGACACCCCCACCATCCAGTACGTGGTCCAGGAAGCCGTGGACGCGGGGCTCACGGATATTCTCATGATCATCGGCCGCGGCAAGCGTTCAATCGAAGAGCACTTCGTGCGCAATGTGGAGCTTGAGGACCAGCTCAAGGAAAAGGGCAAACTCGCGGAGCTCGAGTCCATCCGCACGCTCCCGGATGAGGTCCGGATCCACTTTGTCTGGCAGAACGACCAGCGCGGGCTCGGGGATGCGATCCGTCACGCGCGCGACCACGTGGGCAACGAGCCGTTCACCGTGCTGCTCGGAGATACCATCCTCGAGAGCCATGAGCAACGCCCGGTGGTCCGGCAGATCATGGATGTCTATGAGGAGCATGAAGAGGTAGTCCTTGCGTTGGAAGAGGTGGACCCGCAGCACGTCTCGCGCTACGGGATCGTCGGCGGATCACAGATCGATGAGCGCACGTGGAAGCTGGACACCATGGTTGAGAAGCCGCCGCTCGCAGAGGCGCCTTCGCGCCTTGCGGTGGCAAGCCGCTACGTGCTTCCGCCGGAGATCTTCCAGGCGCTTGACATGACCACCCCCGGCAAGGGCGGAGAGATCCAACTCACCGATGCCATCCGCATCCTCCTATCCGAGCGCCCCATCTACGGCTACCGGATCAACGGCCTGCGCCACGACATCGGGAATAAGCTCGACTTCCTCAAGACCAGCGTCCTCTTCGGCCTCAAGCACCAGGACATCGGTGATGAGCTGCGGGAGTGGCTGCGCTCCGTTGCGGCGGAGCTTCCGGGCCCTTGACTCGCACGCCAAATGTAATTACCGTAATTACATGACAACCCACGTGGT
>CAYTGY010000246.1:0-4426 GCA_964437265.1 uncultured Spirochaetaceae bacterium
GTGTGCGTGTACCGCGGCGGGGGTTCCCGTGCAGCGATTATCCATGCGCAGTGATATGCGGCCGGGAAGCACCGTGGGCCCGCTCTCCTGGGCGCGGACTCGAGTACCAACGGTGGATGTGGGCCTCCCGCTGCTTGCCATGCACAGCATCAGAGAGACCGTGGGAACGAAGGACGTGGAGCTCATGATTCACGCGCTCCAGAAGACTCTCTCTTCGGAGCCAACCGTTTCGACATAGCAGACACTACCTGGGGTAGCAACCATCAGGAGGATCGCATGTTCGAAGAGTTTCTGGAGCCGAACGAGATCACCGACCGGTCCGTGCAGTGGGCGTTGCGGGAGATGGATGAGTCGCTGGTAGCCGCTGCCATGGCCTCCATGGACGAGCCGCAGCGCGATATTGTTTATCGCAATGTCTCTGAGCGCGTGCGAGCGCTGTTGCCTGAGGAGATCAGCCGCGCCAAAGAGGATCTTTCTCCACGGTACTGTCAGGACGCCGCGGAGGCGTTTGAGCGGCGGATTCGGACATTTCGCAAGTACGTCCGTGAGAACGCCAATCGACCGCTTGATCAGGTGAAACTGGATTTCAGCACGCCCGCCATGGTCCTGGAGTCGTTCAAGAGCATCCAACGCCTGGATAGGCTTCGGGGAGCCATTGCGATGGAAGGCGCCGGGCCGGTGGGCGAAGATCGCTTCTCCCGGAAAGCACTGGAGCTCGTTGATGACGGATGGGACCCGGTGACGGTCCGCGAGATTCTCACCAGACTCAAGGCCACCATCCTTGATGAGGAATCGCGGCGCATGGAGATGATCATCGACGGCGTCGAAGCCCTGCTCAATATCGAGATGCCGCTCCTCATTGAGGAGAAACTGGCCGCGCACCTGTCGCCGACGACGGTGTAATGGAGCTGGGGTACCGGCGCAGCGTCGCCGCGCTCTCACCGCAGCTGGACCGCTTCTTTTCCGCACGCGTACCGGATCCGCACGATGCGGAGGAGCTGGCCCAAGAGACGATCATGCGGTCTCTTGAAAGTGAGCTGCGGTTTCGTGGCGACGCTTCGGTTCGCACGTGGATGTTCGCAATAGCGCGCAACGTACTGCGTGAGTATCGACGTTGCCGTTCGCGTCGTCCGTGCGAGCTGCCCACTGATGAGTGCCTCTGTGCGCCGGACACGGACCATGCAGCACGCGTGGCCGTATCCGTTGCGGTGGCTGCGCTTCCTCCGCATCTGCGGGAGTTATACGACCTTCACTACCGTCAAGGACACCGTATCTGCGACTGCGCCAGGCTCTTGGCACGGCCTGTCGGGACCGTCAAGTACCAGCACTTCGAGCTGCGAAAGCGGCTTCGTCGTATGCTATAGTCGGCCGTGGAGGACACCATGAGAGCCCATCGGGGTGAGGGCGCGCCGTCCGGCGGCGAGATTCGCTACCAGGCGGCCGCTCAGCGCGGCGGAGATTACGCCGCCGGGCCATAGGGCGTAGTGCCCATTCGCCAGAACGTTGGGGAGCGGCGTTCGGAAGAGATTCAGGGCGCGCGTTCGGAACACTGGGGAGACCTTGTCATGGTAGCACCAGCCGCCGGTGGATCCGTTGGTGTTGAGCGTAAACCGCTTGAGCGAAAGCGGTGTGCCCGCGTCGATGAACTCAATGTGATCTCGGAGGCCGGGGACCAGCCGCTCGGCAAGCCCGACCAGTTGCATGGCAACCTCCTCCTTGAAGGCTCGGTATTCCGATGTCCGTTTGTCTGCATCGGTACCATTGTGCCAGTAGCGTTCCCACGGGTAGGAGCTGTACGTCTGGAGAGTAAGGGTCGATTTTCCCTGCGGTGCGGCCGGACTCCGGCTTCCGAAGTGGTTGAGCGCTACCCACATACCGGCGTGAACATCACGCGGAGAGCGCTGATCCGGGAAGATCACCTTGTAGTTGGGGAAGAAGAAGGGGTGATGCGCTCCGAGCGTTGATTCCAACTGCTCGTCGCTTAGGTCCAATCCCAGATACACCGTGAGAATCTCTTCGGTCAACCGGGACTCGGCCACGCGACGCACAAACGCGGGGCGGAAGAGCTCCGGCTCCAGAACCGACGTCACCAATCGCTTGTAATCGCCGCTGTAGACAACGCGGGCCGCTTCAATCCGTTCGCCCGAGTCCAATTCAACGCCTGAAGCGCGGCGACCGTCATGGATGATCCGTTGCACACGTGTGTTGAACCGGACCTCGCCTCCGTTACTGACAAACGTGTCGGTGAGCTTGTCGTGGAGAGCCTGCATCCCACCCACCGGGTACCAGTAGTCGGTTGACCAGATGTGCCAGAAGCCGGCAAAGAACAGGTAGGGCATTTTGTAGTATCCAACACTGGTGAACCACTGACGAAGCGCCGGATCCGCAATGCGGCCGCACTCGCGCTCGCGGTGAGCAAAGGTGGTCCAGCGTTTCAGACGAGGGAGCCACTTCACCACGCTGTTGAGCCGGCTCGCGCGGAAGTCGTTCAGGAGCGGAAAGCTCCACGGCGTATAGTGCTCATTCAAGAACGTTGAGACCTCACGGATGCCGGAAAAGAGCGGCTTGATCCCCGGTTCGTTTGGAAAGGCCGCGCGGAGCTCGGCTTCAACCTGGTCAATCGAGTCAATGGAGAAGTCGAAGTCGTCGCTCACCATACGGTAGCGTGCCTTGATCCACTCCTGTTGGTCGTACACTCCCAGGTCCTGGAGAATGGGAAACACCACCCCAAGGCTCTCAAATGACTGGTCTCCGCCGTCAAAGTAAAAGCCGTTACGCGTGAAGCCGGACATATTCCCGCCACCGTGATGATTCTGCTCGAGCAGGATGGTTTTCTTTCCAAACCGAGCCAGATAGTTCGCGCAGACCTGTCCTGCCATTCCCGCACCCACAACCGCTACATCGTACACGTGATCATCTCCTGTGCCATGATTATCGCCTCCCACGGCAGGGATGTGAAGGCTCCAAGCGCTTTGGCGACAATTGTGGTATGGTATAGAGTCGGGGGTATACGATGAAACGTACCGGGTTGGTGGCCGTCCTCGCACTGCTTGCGGCCGGAGTGGTGAGTGCCGCGGGAGCTGCTGAGAGCGCGGGCTCAGCGAGCAGAGGAGCGTATCTTGCGGGCCAAGGCGTGATTGTTCCGCCGGAAGAGGTGTATGTCGACAGCTACATTGCGCAGATCGACTATGGCTATGCTGATCCAACGGGAGACCTTGGAGCCTATCTCTACACATCCAACCAGCAGGTTTCACGCCATGGGCAGGAAGCCGTTCTGCATATTGGTCTTCAAGGTCGGCGGCGAGCGTTCGCAGACCTTCCGCCGCTCAATCTATCATTCGTGGTGGACGTCAGCGCCTCAATGGCGGAAGCAAACAAGCTGGAGTGGGTGAAGGAGAGCTTCAACCTTTTCATTGACCGCGTGCGCGACGGCGACATACTGTCGCTCGTCGCATTTGGCGATACGCCGGAGGTGTTGATTCCCTCCCGGGTCATTCGGTCACCGGAGGACCGGGACGCGTTCCGGAGCGCCGTCGCGCAGCTCACCGCTCGCGGGGGAAGCGACATTGCATCCGGGCTCGAGGCCGGGTACGAGCAGATCATGCGGAACTACCGGGCAGACTACACCAACCGTGTGCTGTTTCTGTCAGACGGTACCGAAATCTCCAGCCGGCTGAGCCGGGCAGGCGGGCAGACCGGTGAGATCCGCGCAACGCTGATCTGGAACAATCGAAACGACTTGGACCTTCACATGATCACGCCCTCAGGAGAGGAGATCTACTATGGTCATTCGGTCTCCGTCGACGGCGGATTGCTTGATGTGGACATGAACGTCCGAGGCGAGACCACCAAGCCGGTGGAGAATATCTTCTGGCCGGAGCACAGCACTCCGGTGGAAGGCACCTATCGGGTGTTTGTGCGGAACTACGGCTATCATGAGGATGCGGGGCCGACGGACTTCACCGTAGAGCTCAAGCACGGCAATGAGGTGTCCCAGTTCACCGGCACGGTTGACGGCACCGGGTCCGGTAGCGATGTGACGGCGTTTGAGTTCACCTATGCGCAGGCATCTGAGCGCAAGGCGGAGATCTACCAGATAGCGGAGCAGTACCGGCACTTGGGGGTGAACGTCTCCACCATTGGGGTGGGCACCGGATTCGATCTTGACCTCATGACCACCCTGGCGCGCGAGGCAGGAGGGAGCTCACGGTTCATCTCAGACCGGGAAAAGATGCAGGAGATCTTTGGCGACGAGTTCGACCGTATGGTGGTGCCGGCGGCAAGGTCGCTGGAGATGCAGCTTACGCTCCACGAGCAGGTTGAGCTGCTGGGAACCTGGGGATATGCCCACCAGATAGACGGAAATCAGATCACGTACACGCTCACGACGCTTCACAACCGGGACTATGAGACCATTCTGGTGCGC
>CAYTGY010000246.1:4436-5510 GCA_964437265.1 uncultured Spirochaetaceae bacterium
GCGCTACCGGCTTTCTCCGCAGATGCCGCTTGGACGTCAGACCATCGCTACGTTCACGGTCAACTACCAGTCTCTCTCCGGGGAACCACGTAGTTTGCCGGAACATGAGATCACTCTCCAGGTGGTGGACACGCAGGATCCCATAGCAGGCTACTCGGACGGCACCGTCCTGTACTCGGGCTCCATGATGGACTTCGCGCTGCGCCTGATGCAGATTGGGGATCTCTACTACACCGCTAGGGAAGACACCGCCGCGACCGACTTGCCTGAACTGCCTGAGGCTGCACGGCAGAAACTCACTCGCGCGCTTGAGCTTACCCGCCTCTCTCGGGCTGAGCTTGAGAACGCCCAGCTGCGGCTGGACACGGACGCCTTCGCCACCGAGTCGGAGATCCTGGTGCAGTACGAGCGTATCCTCAATCAGGACCTGGGCATGCGGACGGCAACGACTCAGAACGGAGAGCCTGACGGAGACGTATCCGCGGTACTGCCCACGCTCTCCACCGAGCGAAGCTTTGAACAGCACCTGGCGAGCCTGACTGAGGAGATGGTGCTCGGATTCGCTCCGGACGCCCAGCCTACACTTGCCGTGGCCGGGTTCACGGCCCCGGGAGACGCTCAAGGTGCGTTGCTTGATGTGCTGAACAACGCGCTCACCACCAGTTTCGCCGGCCTGCCGCAGTTCACCATGGTGGATCGCGGCTCACTGGAGCGCGTGCTGGAGGAACAGGAGCTGAGTCTGAGCGGGCTCATGGATACAACCACGGCCGTGCGGGTGGGCAATCTGCTCTCTGCGGCGTACATCGTCACCGGCAATCTCATAGAGACCACTGAATCGGTCATCATCTTTGCCCGGATTGTGAACGTAGAGACGGGGACTATTGAGTCCGCGGCTCAGACGGTCGTCTCAAAAAAGAGCGACATCACACGGTTCTTGTGATCACCCGGGGCCGGTCGCCGTGGGATGGTACGGAGCCCGGCGGTTTGGACAGTTCTCGCGGGTGCACAGCCGGCAGTTGATGAACTCAGTCTGTGTCTCGAAGTAGAGACCGGAGACGGATTTGTTTGGGTCCA
>CAYTGY010000247.1:0-5469 GCA_964437265.1 uncultured Spirochaetaceae bacterium
GCGTGTCCGATCTTGCCGGTGTAGACCTGCTCGCAGGTAGGGTTCGCCACGCTACCTCCGGCATACCCCGAGGTCACGCGTGTTACTCCCGGGACTCGCTTGAACACCGCTTCTATACACCAGAAACAGCCGCCGCCAAGGGTGGCGGTCTGGGTTGATTGTGCCATTGGAACCTCCCTTTCGGTGAGTAATATACGAACGAGACCGGCCGAGCCGCCACCTCACGCGCGCGGCTTGCCACGGCCACCAGCAGGTAGTACAGTACGGACGCCGCCGTCGGTACACAACCACAGGTCAACGGGAACCACAGGATCATGCCACTATTCGACGCACCAATTGTGCTCAACCGCGAGATCGCTCAGGGTTACTACAGCGTGGAGTTCGAATGGCCGGCAGAAGTCCCGGCCCCGGTTCCCGGCCAGTTCGCAACGGTCCGCACCAGCCCCGGCGCGGTGCCGCTCCTCCGCCGGCCGTTCGCGTTCAGCTCATTCACCGGTGACCGGGCATCCTTGATCTATTGGCGGCGCGGGACCGGCACCGAACTGCTCGCGGCAAAGACGGCTGGAGACGCGCTAGACATCCTGGCGCCATTAGGCACCGGTTGGCCTGAACCGGATCCGGATGCAACGCCGCTTCTGATAGCCGGCGGGATTGGCATGGGCCCCATCTTCTACCTTGCTTCAGCGCTCTGGGATGCCGGCCGTGACGCCCGGCTGCTGCTTGGGGCTCGATCAGCCGCGCTGCTCCCGGAGCTGCCGCTCTTTGACCGCGGCGCTACCCGTCGCGCCACCGATGACGGCAGTGCGTACGAGCGCGGTACCGTTATGGATCTCCTGGAACGAGAGTACGCAACGCTTACCGGCCCGGCAGAGCTCTTCGCGTGCGGCCCAACCCCGATGCTTTCCGCGGTCCATCACTGGGCGGCTGCCGCGGGGGCACGCGCGTGGGTGAGCATGGAGCAGCAGATGGGATGCGGTGTGGGAGCCTGCATGGGATGCGCCGTCCGCGTCAAGAGCGGAAACGGATATGCACGCGTCTGCACCGAAGGGCCGGTGTTTGATTCCACGGAGGTGATCTGGTGAGCACCGCGCCGGATCTATCTCCAACCATCGGCGGGAAACGATGGCGGTCATTCGTAAGCGTGGCCTCCGGGACCTTCGGCTACGGTAGCGAGTACGAGCGGCACCTCTCCTTGGACGCCATTGGCGCACTGTTTACCAAGGCGGTCACCCGAACCCCGCGACCGGGAAACGACGTACCCAGGATCATTGAGACCACGGCGGGACTGCTCAACAGCATTGGTCTGGCCAACGACGGCCAGGAAGCGTTCGTGCAGCACAAGCTGCCGCACTTTGCAGAGATGCCGTGTGCGGTAATTGCAAACGTAGCAGCCGACACTCCGGAAGAGTACGGAGAGGTGGTTGCCTTCCTTGAAAAGCATGATGGCAAGGGGCTGCTTTGGGGATACGAGCTCAACGTCTCCTGCCCCAATGTCAAGCGCGGCGGGATCTCCATTGGAAGCGATCCCAGCCAGGTTGAGCGTGCAGTCAGAGGAGCGCGGGACGCGACAACTCGCCCGCTTATCGCGAAGCTGACTCCTAATGTCACGGACATTGCAGAGATTGCGCGCGCAGCAGAGAGTGCAGGAGCAGACGCGGTGTCTGCAATCAACACGTTGGTGGGCATGGTGATCGACGTGGACCGGATACAACCGGTGCTCCCCGCCGGAACCGGCGGCTTGAGCGGTCCGGCGATTCTGCCGGTGGGTGTTGCGGCGGTGTATCGCATCCACCGCGCGGTGAGGATTCCGGTGATTGGCATTGGAGGAATCATGAACGGGCGCGACGCACTGCAGTACCTGTTGGCCGGGGCGAGCGCGGTGCAGGTAGGAACTGCGAACTTTGTGGATCCCCGGATTCCGGAGCTGGTACGCGATGAGGTCCACTCGTGGGCTATGGACCACGGCGTCACATCACTGGAGGAGCTCAATCAGCTTCTGGGTTACACGACGGACACAGCGCAGCAATGACGCACTCCCGGCATCGCGGCGCACGGGCAGTACAGACCGCGCGGCCGTGTCGATTCACCGCCATGGAGAAATCGGTTTGATCTGACTCCGGCAACGCAGCAATCAGCTCGCGCTCGATCCGCACCGGGTCAGTAGCCTGAGCGAGTTTGAGCCGACGAACCACCCTGCTCAAGTGGGTATCCACCACGATTGCAGGTTTCCCGTAGACCACGCCCCTGATTACGTTGGCGCTCTTGCGGCCCACACCGGGAATAGCAACCAGATCCTCCATGGCCTGCGGAACGGTCCCGTCATGGTACTCGCACAGATAACGCGCAGCACCAATGATATTCCGGGCCTTGCTTCGGAAGAAACCGGTACTGTGTACCAGCGCCTCTACCTCCAACCGGCGCGCCGCCGCAAGATCCGCTGCCGCAGGGTAGCGTGCAAAGAGGTCTCCGCTGATCCTGTTTACTTGCGCATCGGTAGTCTGAGCAGAAAGTATCACCGCGATCAGAAGCTGAAACGGCGAATTGTAGTGTAGCAGCGGGGCGCGGTCAGGGTACTCGCGCCGAAGTATGGCGGTGATGCGAGCCGCGCGCTTGCGGTCCGCATTACCAGATGCGCTCACCGGCTCACTACCAGCCCTACCTTGCTCCGCATTGCCCTCCAGAGGTCCTCCACCGGATAGTAGCGGTTGCGGCCGATCATGCTCATACCGTCATCGTACCGAACGGCGTTCCACCCCCAATCACTGGGGATTGGATCGTAGACTACGAAGTGCTTCCGGTCCGTGGTGTATCCCTTGATGGCCAGGTAGTGACCGCCGTTGTCCGTGTAGTACTGGCCAAACAGGTCGCCCAACGGGTCCTCAACCTCCTGAAGGCCGCCCATGTCATAGGCGATACCCACCATGTGGTCCTGATCAATCAGGTCCATGATGTCTTCAGGAGAGCTCAACCAGCGAACGTCCGCCTGAACGCCGACGTGGGTCAGGTAGTCGTGCAGTTCACTGAAGTTGACACCGCCCTCACCGCGCCAGCCAACAAACTGACGCACGGTGTAGACCTGCATCTCGTTTCCGGTCGCCCACGTGTATGCCATCGCCGCCACGGTTGGCCCACAATTGGAAGTGGTACCGGTGTTGAACTGCGTCTTGTACCAGTTCACGTCGGTCCGATCCGTGTGCACCGTCGGCGATGGGCTCACGAACACGTAGCAGGTCTCCGATTGTGACTCAGCTCCGCCGTCCTCCGCGGGACCGGTAAGCTTGAAAAAACCGGCGGCATCTACCTGATAGACCACCAAGCCGTTAGATCTCCCAAGATAGACGAACTCCTCAGGAACCGGACCATCGTTCGCAGACGTTATCTCGATTGGCAGCGCAACCACCTCACCGGGCTGATCAACCACGAGATAGCTCATGCCATTGCCGCGGAAACCGCCGTACTCCGGCGCCGCCGACTCCGGGACCTCTACCTCCAAGGGTACCAGATCAAGCCAAGCCCCCGTTGAGGTCTGGATTCGCGCCCCAACCCGATACGTGCCGGGCTCAGAAAACACCCAGTACGGCTCCGCTTCAGTACTCTCTCCCCCGTCACCAAAACGCCACTCGTAGCCGTACGAGCTCCATTCATCGGTGATGCGGAACGAGTAGATGAAGTGCAGACCGTCGGAGTAGCGGGTAACCTCAATTGCGTGGGAACCGCCGCCGCGGTCTGAGAAGACGCCACCGGCAGAGAGATGCCCGCCAATGTCGCGCCCGCTACCAACAAGAAGCAGAATGGCAATAACGAGTCCGGCAAACCCAAGTGATCGTCGTACTGCTTCGCTCATTCCCCCTCCAGTTGTCTCACGGCGCCATAGCCGACCAGTCCGCCCCGGTCGGCATCAGTATACCGAATGTCGACAGTTGCTGTCACCCACCCATTTCCACTAGAAACTGCTGCGAGAATTGTGGAAACACCGTCCGCGCTGCCTCATTGACCGGAGATCGCGGCGTCGCTATACTAGGCCTTCGCGTGTGCGGGATGTAGCCTAGTGGCTAAGGCGCCTGCTTTGGGAGCAGGAGATCGGAGGTTCGAATCCTCTCATCCCGACGACCTCCGCTATGGAGGTGTATTGATGGGGTGCGCGTCGTTCGGCCGAGCGGCGAGTATCGTTATACAGGGGTGTTCAAAAAGGAGGCCTGGCTCAGCTCTATCAACCCCTATTCATGCCCCGTTGGGGGCGGGGTGGGCTGAGTTGGAAACCGCGAACACCCGACCTGCGGGCTTTTCCGCCCGCAGGTTCCAATGCGCTCATAGCTCAGCTGGATAGAGCAACGGCCTTCTAAGCCGTAGGTCGCACGTTCGAGTCGTGCTGGGCGCGGTCATGTCTGACGGAGGCAACAATGATGACCCTGCATCCCGAATACGTCGTTGACGCCGAGGACAAGCGAAAGGCCGTTGTGCTTCCCGTGGAAGAATGGGAGAAGGTCATAGACGAACTGGAAGAGTTGGAGGATATCCGACTCTACGATGCAGCGAAACAAGAACCGGCAGAAAGTATCCCGTTCGAGCAGGCCGTCAAAGAGATAGACCAGGACGACGGCAAGTGAAGTATTCGGTCGAGATCCTCAGTTCAGCCAAGAAGCAACTTGGGAAAATCGATCGGAATCAGCGCCCTCGTCTTTATCCCCATGAGACCACACCATACCCCTTCGCCGATCCGGCCGCCACAACCTGAGCATTTGATGCTACATGGTGACCGAGATCGAGCGGCGCTACTAGTCTCAATGCTTTGCCCTGTCCAAGTTCCAGACTCGCGGTGCGATACAACCCATCTCTGCTGATCCTCCAGGTAATCCCGTAAGCAATAATATCTCTCGCTTCTTGGGGCGAAGATGCTCATCGACGGAGCTCACTTAGAACCTGGAGAATCCTTCCCCTTCTGAAGGGCCAAGACTGCAATCAACAGAACAGCGACCGCGGTACACACGATACCGCTGTAGCCGGCACCGCGGACTAGACCGGTTCTGTCGATAGCTGCGCCAATGGCGATCTGGCTAAGCACGAGACCTGCTGAACTGACCGTGCTCGCGAGAGATGTGACAGACGCCCGGATTCTCGACGGCATGTACTCCTGGCTCCAGCCTCGGTACACCGGAAAGAAACTACCGTACCCGATACCAAACACTACTATCCCTACGGCGTACAACGGAAGTGTCTTCACTACTCCCATCAGTCCCAGCCCAATATCCGACAAAGCAGCGGAGACGAGCAGGCACACGCTCCTCGACTTGTGTTCCTTTGCCATCCTGCCGAGCGCGAACCCTCCGAGACCGGTACTCACGATATACAACGCGAATAGGTATCCAAGTTTTGCAGGCGATACCCCCAACTCGACTGCCATTGGTTGCCACAAGAAGAGATAGACAGAGTAGATCGAGTAGAAGAGGAAGGAGAGCACCGTCAACACGA
>CAYTGY010000248.1:0-4438 GCA_964437265.1 uncultured Spirochaetaceae bacterium
TTCACCGGATCCCCCTCCACATACGCGAACCAGTTCCTCCCGTCGCGTACCGGGTCCATCGTGGTAAACCGCGCCAATGAGGCCGCATAATCCCTGAACCCGTAGTCCGCCAATCCCGTCTCCGGGTCAAAGCGCTTGCCGGTGTAGAGGTACTCCGTGCCTCGCTCCACCGCCGGGCGTGCCACCTGCGGCACTGCGGGCCGGGGGATCCCCTGCGGCGGGTGCTCGCCGTAGACCACCCCGTAGGCGTCGTAGGAGTAGGCGGCCTTGGGCTCTGCGTGCTCGCCTGTGAGCATCATCGTCGATCCCCGCACATCGCTATGATACCAGCTTGTCTGCTGGGTGTGCACCGGACTCGTGACCAGGTCCGTGTGGCTGATGATCATGCGTGCGGCAAGGACGTACTCGCGTGCCGATTGCTCGCTGAGATCCTGAAACGGCGGAGGCGTTGCCGGTGGGCCGCCGCCGAGGTTGCCTGGTCCGCCCGGGTTCCCGGGAACGCCTGCGGGCGGGCCGCCGCCCGGGCGCCCTGCCTGTCCGGGAGGCATGAAGCCTGCCGGGAGCTTCACTTCGCGAAGCTCCGCCGCTACGCTCATGCTCCTGCCCTGGTAGAGGTAGCGAGTGTCGATCGTGCCGCTACGAAAGCCCTGGCGGAAGTCCTGTTCTCGAGAGAGGCGGCGTCCGAGCGCGTCGTAGGTGTAGCTCATCGCCTGCGGTTGCGGGCCTTCGTCGGTCCAGCCTAAGAGCGCTCCTTCTACGAAGATCATCCGGTCCTCACCGTCGTAACGGTAGCGCAGGTCCCGTGAGCCGAGGACCTCGCGGGTGAGGTTGCCGTCGCCGTCGTGCTCGTAGCGGCGATCGCCCGCCTGCGTGATGCGGTCTGCCGCGTTGTAGGCGTAGCGCGTGATGCCCCAGCCGTTTTCTACCGCCGTGCGGTTTCCCTTCGCGTCGTAGGTAAACCGCTCGCTCCACATGTAGCTCTGTGTCTGAAGCGCGGTGCCCGGCGCGATCTCGCGATGCTGGGCGAGAAGCCGCTCGATCGACTCCTCGATCTTCTTCGCTTTCTTCTGTAGCTCCGCCTTCGTTCGGGCTGACTACTGTCAGCCATCCATCTCTTTCGAGCAGTTTGAGCTGATCCTGCATCCGTCCACCGCGAACATAGTCTTGCCAATAAGCCCTTCGGTGTAGCAGACGCTGAGCACATCGGTGAACACGCTTGCGATCTCGCGGTCCATCTGAGTGATGAAGTCGGCGATCGTGGTGAAGTGCGGGTGAGTGTCAGCGCTGAGTGCGGGCCGCTCGCGTCAGCGACTGCCGAAGACATACGTTCTCTTCGCACGCCTGGGCAATCCGTCGGCTGCTGGTGATTCCTCGCGAGTAGGCAAACAGGATCACCTTCAGCAGCACCGCCGGGTCGTAAGCCGGGGCTCCGGTCTCGTCGTTGTGGTAGCGGGCCTCGAAGACGGAGAGATCCATCTCATGGTCGACGAGGTAGTTCATCGTGTACTCGAAGGTTCCCGGCTGCAGCTGTGCGACCATGAGGAGGCTTTTCCTACAGCCTCAAGACCACGTGGGGAACACCCAGGTAACGAGCCCCGACGTGGCTGCGGCCGGATTGACCTCGGAACGGCTCTCCAGACGATGCTTGCCGATTTCTAGATTATGTCGATTGCGATGTGTGATCTTCGCCTGGTGCATGACAACGATCGCGCAGAACGGCCTACGGATCCGATTGGCTGGACCTGTGTGATCCGCTCTGGCGACGACCGGCTCAAGGAACATGACGGTCTGCGCGGCGATCGACGGTGCCGCAGACGATCGCCCTACTTTTCAACAAGGTCATCGATACGTGACGTATCATCCGTCTCTCGACGACCACTATGACCAGCAGGAAGGAAGATTCCGGGAGCCATTCCGCCGACGTGGCTGCGCGACCGACAGCATCACCAGCACGTGTTCAACCGACAGAAAAGCCAATCACGGCTCGCACGGCAGATCGTACGTTGGCGCACGGTGGCAGCCTTGCAGATGGCGGCGTTAGGGATCACGACGAGCGGGACCGGCACGCGATGCAACGCTGCCACCGTTGAGGTTCGCGAGGAGACAAGAATCGGAACGAATCGGAGATTTGGGCGAAGATAGGGACGAAGATCGAGCGGGCCATCGCCAGTCGAGACTGCCGGGGGGACGGGGCACGGTTCAGTTCAGAGAGGACTCATCCAGTCCCGGCGGCGCACGACCAATCTTGACGAGATGACGGAGAATGCGCTTGATCTCAACCACGTCCTCGGCTACCTCAGATCGGCAGTTTCGCGAATGCGAAACTGCATCTCATACTCACAACCGCACTCCGGGCAGGTAAGCGGATCGCCCTCGTAAACGTGAGCGGGCAATCGCGCCCAGGCACTCTTGGAAAGACGGAGCAGGGGGCATCAACGATTGACCAGCCTGATATACGCGGGTTGGATGCCGCAGACCAATGGGATCGTCGGGAGCTTGCCTCTCTCTGCCATCGTGGATCGACCGTACGGCTACCACGTAGGTTCGCGTCGGGGATTCTCCGCACCTTGTTGCACAGCCTGGCTCTGTCCATCTGGTTCATCCTGATAACATCCGTCCTATCGCAAATCGCTACGTGGTTTACCCGACCATCTCATCCCACACGAATCCTGCCAATTCCCGCGCTACGGCGGTGACTGCATGAGGTGGGCGCCCGGCATTGAGCAAACGACAGTATTTCTTGTGAAGCCTGTTCCCCGCCCGATCGCGTACTACACTACCTCAGCCGGGTAGCTCTGTCCGGTCACGGATGACCTTCTTCGTTTGTGCGTTGTATCTCCTGGAGTGCTCGGATGGAACCAGCCCAAGGAAGGCCTTGAACTGCTCAGCTGCCTTCGCAAAACGACGAACAATCGCCGATCTTCAGAACGAGAGCCAGTGCTGTCACAGTTCCAATGTCCTTGAGGCTGCGGAGCTACCGAGGACCGTATCGCTTTCCTTGAGCGCTTCAGCCAAGCGAACGGTGAAACTTCGTAAATCTTCGGCAAACATGGCAAAGTCCTTCCTGGTCGAGGTAGCATTCCGGTTCACGTTGAGCGCGACCAGGGTGATCTCGCCGGAGCCTTCGGAGATGGCCTCCATCGCTTTCGGCAGCGCGCCCATCTGTTGCTGTTCAAGACAAGATTCGGAGTGGCTATCACCGTCACGGCACCAACACGCTGTTCGCCGCGCTGGCGGTTGCGACCGGACGAGTCATCGGTGCGACGAAAGATCGGCATCGGGCGGTGGAATACATCGAGTTCCTGAAGCTGCTGGATAAGAAGCTTCCCAAGGACAAGACGCTGCACATCGTTGCAGACAATGTCAGCAACAGCAGCGTCGTATCGTCCACGTCCGTTATGCCCTTGCGCCATCTTGTGGGGACAGGACAATACGTATAGCGGATCTGCGGAAGAAGAGCGACACGCCTTCAAGCCCTTACTACGATGCTATGATAGGGCTTCTTGGAAAACGCCGCACCAGACGTAAGCTGCCTTTGCATACGAGTCCGGTATCGGTCCGAAGGCCGGCGGCCCGGGCGCCAACCGCACACGCCGCACCGTGGGAGAGGCTATCCGCGATTTTTCGCTTCAGGCCGGCCTCGCCGCCAGGCAGACGTCTATTCGCTGAGCTCACGGATAGGCCGCGAGGATGGCCCTCGCGTTCCAGATTCGCACTTCGAACGGTCGAGGATCGCCCCCATCTCCCGCGCGATGTCCGGCTCCTGCTCGTGCAGGTTCCGTCGCTGGGAGAGATCGTCGGTGAGGTTGTAGAGCTCGCGAGGCTCGTTGTGTGGTTCGTACCGGCGCTCGGCGCGAAACCAGTCCGGCTCCTCGTTGTCGCCACCGGAGGCGGCGTCGACGAGCACCCAGGCGCCTTCACGACCGGGCACGCGTGCGCGCACGGCGAAGATGCCCGCCGCGCTGTGGTGGATCGCGAAGCTCCGCGTCGGCGTCGCTACCGCCCCCCGCAACATCGGCATGAAGCTTACGCTGTCCTCACCCTCGTCGGTTCCGAGCTCTGCGCCAACGATCTCCGCGCACGTAGCCATCAAGTCGCTCAATGACAGAAGCTCGTCGCAAACGGCGCCTCCCGGCGTGACCTCGGGCCAGCGGGCGATGAACGGCACGCGGTGCCCGCCCTCCCACGCGTCGCGCTTAATGCCGCGTAGGTCGCCCATACTGTAGTGACCATATTCGCGAATTCGCTCCCAGGCACCGATGTCGTCCGGCGTGCCCCGCTCCGGGCCGTTGTCGCTCGTGAAGACAAGGAGCGTATTGTGCGCAAGCCCGGCACGGTCGAGCGCGTCCATCACCTGCCCGACGACCCAGTCGACCTCGCACACGAAATCACCGTAGTTCCCCGCACCGCTTGCTCCCTTGAACTCGTCGTTCGGCAC
>CAYTGY010000248.1:4448-5468 GCA_964437265.1 uncultured Spirochaetaceae bacterium
GGTGAGTGGAAAATAGAGGAAGAAGGGCGCGTCCGAGGCGGCGTTCGACTCGATGTAGTCCAGCGCGCGGCGTGTGAACTCCGGGATCATCGGCTCGAGCGCCCAGCCCGCAACGGCGAGGCCCGGGTTGCCGTAGAGGTGATCCGGCTTCTCGACGGTGGGCACCTCCGTGAGGCGGTCGTCCTCGAACCACGTGTAAGGAGCGAAATTGGGAACGTCCACGCCGAAATAGCTGTCGAAGCCGCGGTCGACCGGTCCGCCTCCGATGCGCGCCTCATAATCGATTGACTTCCCGAGCTCGTGGCGCTCGTTACGGACCATCTCGCCGAAGGCGACGTGATCGTTCGGTCGCGATCCGTCGGTCAGCGTCCATTGCCACCCCAGGTGCCACTTCCCGACGCACGCGGTAGCGTACCCATGGTCGCGCAGAAGTCCCGCGACCGTGCGGCGGTCCTCTTCGATGAGCGGCGCGTCCCACTCCCAGACGATCCCGCGCTTGAGCGCTCCTCGCCAGGCGTAGCGCCCGGTGAGCACCGCGTAGCGGCTTGGCGTGCAGACGCTCGACCCAGCGTGCGCGTCCGTGAAGCGCATGCCCTCTGCAGCGAGCCGGTCGATGTTGGGCGTCGGAATCGCCGAAGACGGGTTATTGCACCCCGGATCGCCGTATCCGAGGTCGTCGGCGAGGATGTAGACGATATTGGGTTTCACATGTGCTCCTTGCGTGCCGGGCGCGGGCAAACCGGGCACGGCACGCCGTCAGATTGGATCGTTGGACTCATTCTTCCGCGAGGCCATGGCGGAAGAGAACCCTTCGGGATAGTCGTTTGGCAACGCCGCGACACTCGTGCTCCTCCTATGAGCTTGGCTGTTTACACAAAGTATTATACAGGCTCCATTATATGGCGTTAATCATGGTGATGACCCTCTCGCTTTTGATGTACGCATTGGCCGAGCAACGAGTGCGGGGCGCGCTCGCTGAAGCGAACGAACATATCTGGGACCAGAAGGACAAACCGACGC
>CAYTGY010000249.1:0-5466 GCA_964437265.1 uncultured Spirochaetaceae bacterium
GTTCGATTTCCGGCACCCATAGCGTCACCGACAGATCCCCGGGAGATGTGGCCACTGCATCCTCAGCAATCCCCACCGGTCCGTAGCGCACCCGGTGCTCCACCGCAATCTCTCTTCCCGGACCGTACTCCTTCCCGAAGGCGGGACGATTCACCGTAAGCGTCCCCGCCAAGTACCGGGTTCCGTTTACCACCAGCCAAAACGGCCCGTCCCCGGCACCGTCCGGAATTCGCGCCACGATCTCGTCATCGGTCCAGCGCGGATAGCCTGTGGGCCCGATTGGTGGCCGCACGGGGCCATTGTCGGACCAGGCTGCGGTGAACTCTACCGCCGAATCGTGTTGGCGGGAGCCCAGCCGAGTCCCGGATATGACGACATACCCGCCGACGAACGGCGCTCGGGCGGCCACTCGTAGGATCTTTGGCCGGTTTGGCAACGGTATGGCGTCCGCCGACGGGATCTCCGCACGGTTCGTCAGGAGCACGCCGCGGCTTGACCCGCGATCGTTCTCCACGAAGAGGAGCCCCGAAGGCACGCCGGGAGGGACCTCTACCACTACTCGATCATTCGACCAGTTGAGTATGCGATTGGCCCCAATACGCTGCGATGCCAGGATAACCGCACCGCGCTTTTCACCGAAGTGGCTCCCCACAATAGTAAGCCGTGTGCCGGGCTGGAACTCGGTTGGAAGCACGGAGTCAATGGCGGGTCGCCGAGAAATGATCGCCAAGAGGACCATGAGCGCGGCCAGCGACAGGACAAGCAGGAGGATCAGCGGATTGCTGCCTCTTGGTAGTGGCTCCGAGAAGTAGGATCTGAGACTCACAGCGGCTCCGCGTGAGCCGAGCTACCCCTGTTCGCCCTCGTAGGGCTGAACGCGAATCTCCAGCTCAATGTTGAAGCGGTCAAGCTCATGGTCTTGTTGGTCCAGAGAGGACACCCCAAGGGGGTAGAACAGCACGCTCTCCCCAATCTCCACAGGCATGCTGCGCAATGATGTGCGATACTTGATCTCCTGTGAAGCGCCACTCTCCAGCCAGAGTTGGCCCTCCGCGACCAGCAGAATTGAGCCGTTGTCTTCTTCATACGGTGTGAACTCGACAACGATGGTGACGTTTCCGCCCTCAAGCCGAATCCGTACCGCACGACCGGATATGGTCACGCGGGTGAGCTCATAGCTCAGCACCTCTTCCTGGCCGTTCTCCGTAACCCGGACAATGATATTGATGGAGAGCGCTTCGTCAAGCAACGCCTGAAGCACATCCTCCAGTTCAATCGCGGATACACTCCCCGCGGCCAGAAAGACCAGGAGCAGCGACAGTATGACAATTCGCCGCCCAATTCGTCTCATTGAGCAACGCCCCCTGCCGGTTCTGGAACTTCAGCCGCTCTGAGTAGCACCGGCTCTCCCAGGAACTCGAATCGTTGGTCACTGGGAAGCTGGATATTCACTTCTCCAAGCATGTTCTCCTTCACCAGCCACTCCATGACCTGTTCCATCTGGCCGTTGTCCACGCGGATGGTCACCTCTACATCCTGGGCTCCGGCCAGGTACCCGCGTGCATCCGTTGGCCTGAGCGCATTCCAGACGGTCACCGCGCCAAAGGCAACAACCATGAGCGCGGCGGCGGCTACCAACGGCAGCGGAATACCGACGCGACGAGTCCAGATTGTGGTGTTGTGCGAGGCCCCTGACTGGGCCATGACTCGATTCCAGACCCGTCGTTGGGAGGCCTGAACGTCAGGTATTGCGACTTGGTGAAGGTAGGCGGACGTCTGCTCGAGCATCGCATACCGGGCTCGCATCTCCGGATCCCGCTCGAGTGACCGTTGGATCTCCGATGCGAACGGCTCCGGGACCTCACCGTCAAGATACGCGGACAGGATCTCGTCATTACGGGACATAGACGTCATCCTCCTTCAGGAGCGATGCAAGGCGTTGGCGGGCTCGAAACACACGAACCTTCACATTGCCTTCAGAAATCCCAAGAGACTTTGCGATGTCGCGGTAACTCAACCCACCATACTCCTTCATCACGAGCACGGTTTTTAGCTTCTCCGGCAGCAGTTCAAGAGCCTCCAGCACCTGCTGTTGGGATTCCTCCCGTAACACGTGCTGTTCTCCCTCTGTTGGCACGCGCTTTGGCTCGTGTCCCACACGGTCGTACGCTCTCCGTTCGCGCCCGGAGCGCTTCGCAGAATTGAGCGCTAGATTCTTTGAGACCCGTATAAGCCAGTACTTAGCCTGGTCGGCATCCGGAAACTTGTCCATCCGGGTGTAGTAGCGTATGAACGCTTCCTGACAGATCTCCTCAGCCGACTCCAGATCATTGGTGATACGATATACCACCCGGATGATGATGGGAAACACGGCCTCATAGACTTCCCGGAAACGCGTGTGCGCTCGCTGCTCCATAGGGTAAGACAACCCGCGCCGGACGCGGGTTACACTCTCCTCCAAACGGTTCCTGATGGCGTGTCCTCAACCGCCACCCCACATTGCTGCAGCTTATCACGAAGTGCGTCCGCATGGGAAAAATCTCGCTCGCGCCGGGCCGCCTCCCGCTCCCGGATCATCTGCTGGAGCTCGGGGTCCAGTTCATCCGTAACGGTTGCGGCCTCCTGAAGGCCAAGGCCAAACACGGCATCCAGCTCAAAGGCCAGTGCAAGCCGATCCACGGGGGGCATGGCCTCTTCCCGGGTCGCGGCGCGCACCATTCCCAATGCCTTAGGTACGTTCAGATCCTCAGCGAGCGCCGCCTGAATGGAGCTGCGAGCCTGCAACCCCGCGTCGCTGAGCGTTGCAGGGTCGCCAGCCCGGTCCGGAAGTGCGAGCTGCGCCAGAGCGGCCCCACCTGCCTGATTCACCAACTCGCGCAGCCGATCCACCAGTCCCAGTCTAGCCGAGCGAGCCGCCTCCAGTGCCTTCCAGGAGAATCTGAGCTGAGTCCGGTAGTGAGCACCAAGCAGGTAGTAGCGGTAGTCCAACGGATCAAAGCCGTGCTCACGAACCGTGGCAAGGGTAAGCGCATTACCCTCCGACTTGCCCATGCGGCCGGCATCCATGATGAGGAACTCGCCGTGGAGCCAGTAGCGTACGGTCTCATGTCCGGTTGCTCCGTCGGACTGAGCGATCTCATTGGTATGATGCACGGAGATGTGGTCTACGCCGCCGCAGTGAATGTCGAACCGGTCCCCAAGGTACTTCATGCTCATGGCGGAGCACTCGACGTGCCACCCGGGATAGCCCCGGCCCCAGGGAGAGTCCCACTGCATAGTCTGGTGCTCGAACTTTCCCTTGGTGAACCACAACACGAAGTCGTGGGGATTGCGCTTCTCCGCATCAACGGAGATCCGGGCACCGGCCTTGAGATCCTGTCTATCCAGAAGCGCCATTTCACCGTATCTAGGAAACGCGTCAATGCTGTAGTAGACATTTCCGCCGGACTGATAGGTCAGCCCGCGCTCCTCCAACTGCCGGATGAGCGCGATCATGTCATCAATGTGTTCGGTGGCCCGGCAGGAGACGGTGGGCGGGATGATACTGAGCGCCCGGGTATCCGCGAAAAACGCGTTCTCAAAGAAACGCGCGATCTCCCACACGCTCATCTTCCGCTCACGCGCGCCAACGAGCATCTTGTCTTCGCCCTCGTCCCCGTCGTCAGTCAGATGACCGACGTCGGTTATGTTCATGACGTGATCTACGCGGTATCCGACGTACTCAAAGAGCCGGCGCAGGAGATCCTCAAACACGTAGGTGCGGAGGTTGCCAATGTGGGCGTAGTCGTAGACGGTTGGACCACAACAGTACATGGACACCCGGCCCGCCTGGAGCGGTTCGAACGGTTGGAGCGCTCTGCCTAGTGTGTTCCATAGCCGGATATTCATCTTCTACCTTCGTGGATTTTCGCTGTGTGATCCAGTATGCTCGGTCCGTGACAAAACTACGGGAGATGATCCGAAAGATCAATATCGCCGGTCCCGTGCGGGTGGATGAACCAATGAGGAACCACACTACGTTTGGCGTGGGGGGGCCGGCGGACATCTACGCCGAGCCGGCGTCCATCTCCGATCTCTCCGGGTTGCTCGCACTGGCACGCGACGCCGGCATCCCGTACTTTGTGCTGGGCGGCGGGGCGAACATCCTGGTCTCAGATCGTGGCATCCGCGGTTTGGTGATTCAGATGAGCCGGCTCAACCGAATAGACCGGAAGGGTACACTCCTGACCGCAGGCTGCGGCCTACCCATGAGCGACGCGGCGGTTCACGCGGCAGAGCACGGCCTGGCGGGCCTGGAGTTCCTCTACGCGATGCCGGGAACGGTTGGCGGTGCCATCTGGATGAATGCCCGCTGCTACGGCGGTGAGATAGCTGACGTGCTCAGAACGGTGACCGGAGTATCAGAAGACGGCGCGGTAGTACAGTACAGCGTACGGGCCGGGGATTGGTCATACAAGCGCTCACCGTTCCAGGACAACCGCACCGCGATGGTGGAGGCTGAGTTCACGCTTCACCCCGGCGAAGCCGCACAGCTGTGGGCCCGGATGCGGGAGATTGAGTCGGATCGACGCGCGAAGGGCCACTTCATGGCTCCGTCAGCCGGCAGCGTGTTCAAGAACGACCGGGCGCTCGGAAAACCGAGCGGAGCACTGCTGGACAGCATTGGGATGCGGGGATTCCGTATTGGGGATGCGATGGTTTCTCCACGCCACGCGAACATCGTGATCAACCGAGGCTCAGCCACCGCGACAGATCTCCGGCAGGTGATTGAGACTATGGAGCAACGGGCCCGCACGGAGCTGGGAGTCAAACTGGAACGCGAAGTGCTCTTCGTGGGAGAGTGGAGGTAGCATGTCGACAAGCATAGACCAGATCATCTCCTCATTCCGAAGCGACGACCCGGAGCTCAACAAGCTGGTCGCCGAGCTGCCGGATCACGACTTGGTGGAACTGTACGACAGCCTGGACAATGAGGAGAGCGTCAGGCTCTTTCACCTCCTGGACCTGGATCGCAAGGTGGCGCTGGTTGAGAACCTCTCCGAGCCGGAACAGGAGTGGCTCCTTCGCAAGCTCAACGTTGAGAACGTGCAGGCGGTCCTGGATGAGATGGAGCCGGATGATCTGGTTGACGTGATGCAGGCAGTATCCCCGGATGTTCGCGCGCGCGTCTGGAACAGCCTTGGCGGCGAAGCCAAACAAGAGACACAGTTCCTGCTTCGGTTTGATGAGGACGACGCAGCCGGGCTCATGACACCGCGCTACTTAGCGGTGCGCGCGACAATCACGGTGGGTCAGACAATAGCCTTCATCCGTAGCACGGGACGAGAGGTAGAGACCGTCTACTATGTGTACGTCGTTGACCGGCTGAAGCGGCTTATTGGTGTTGTGAGTCTGCGGGACCTGCTGTTCACGGAGGACACCGAGCGCGTCTCCACCGTAATGACGACAGACGTTGTGAGCGTCCGC
>CAYTGY010000250.1:0-5438 GCA_964437265.1 uncultured Spirochaetaceae bacterium
TGCTTTCCCTGTTCCATTGCGGCCCGGCAGATCTGCGCGTGCACCGACGGCGGCGTCAGGTTGAGCACCAACTCCACCTCTTTGTCCGTTACCAACTCTTCCACCGTCAACACGTTAGCAATCCCAAACTCTTCAGCCCGCGTGCGTGCCCTGTCAAGATCCAGGTCCGCAAGCGCCACCACTTCCAACGACGGAAACCGCTGGTGGCAGTTCTCCAGGTAAATCTTGCTGATCACGCCGCACCCGACGACTCCTATCTTCACGTTGTCTCCTCCGTTGCCGCGTATCGGTCCGCCATGCGTTGGTACTCCGCCGCTTCGCGCTCCCGTCCGCGCTTTCTGCACCCGTTTGCGTAGATACGCATCTTGCGCGAAAGCTCATCACGTGCCAAGGGGTCATGCAGCGCATTGAACCATTGTGCATCAACCAGAGACCTAAGCGCGTTGATACGGAAGAGCTCGATCTGTCCGTGGCGCTCGCTCAGCTGATCACCGTGCCCGGCACGTTTGACCACCAACGGGTCATCAATATAGCCCACTCTGACGTGATCCACCATTCGGAGCCACAGCTCATAGTCTTCAGCAATCTCAAGGTCATCACGAAACCCTCCCGTTGCGGCAAAGAGCTCCCGCGTGAGCAGCACGGTTGATGGGCCAATCACACACTTGCGAAGCGAAGCCGCAAAGAGGTCACCTGCTCGGACGTGCCGCTGCGATGCCTGCGACACCACCGAACCGTCCCGTAACCACACCTCCCGCGCGTGCACCAGCGGGAGATCCCGGCTGATGGTCGCCATCTGGGCGGCCAGTCGGTCGCATACCCAGAGATCGTCCGAGTCCAGAAACGCGAGAAGCTCACCGCGCGCGGCCGCGATCCCGGCGTTCCGCAACGCCCCCGGCAATCCGCAATGGGGAACGTGGATGGCGCTCACTGAGACGCCGGGCGGGCGCGGGCGCTTCGCCAGATCCCCAAGGTAGGCAGCCGTGGCGTCGGTGGAGCCGTCATCAACCACAACTATCTCCAGCTCGCCACCAAACGGACGTTGGGCCAGCACCGATTCTACGGCCTCCGCGAGCTGACGGACTCGATTGTACGTGGGGATAACGGCACTTACGGTCACAACGCAGATGCAATTGTAGCACGTGCACGCAGCCGCGGTGTATAACGGCATCGCGGCTCAGGTCCACGTCCGCTGGTGCTCACGCAGGTTGATTCCTGCTCCCGCGGGCAGTAAAGTTACCTTCATGGAACGAAAACGCTTGCCGAGTATCAGCCCCCGCGCATGGGAGCATCCGGCTGACCGTGCGGCGCTCTCCGCGCTCAAACAGGTGCCTGGTTTTGACGACATCCTCAAGTTCTTCCTTGGGATGACGTGGGAAAAATCGTGGCGCCTGATCTTCCTGGCGTCCTCAGTTCGCGTTGGACCACAGCAGTTCCCCAAGGTGGACGCGATGGTGGATGAGGCGTGTCGCGTCCTGGATGTCGCGGACCGTCCGGAGGTGTACATCACCCAGAACCCCATGCTCAATGCCGGCGCGTGGGGAGTGCGAAAGCCATTCATAACGTTGAATTCCTCGTTGATGGATATCATGGGGGAAAACGAGCAACTGGCCGTGATTGCGCATGAGATTGGCCACATCCTGAGCGGTCACGTGCTCTACAAGAACCTGCTGTTCCTCCTCCTGGCACTCAGCGGCGTCCTCTTTCCGGTGCCGGTTTCCATGATCGTGCTACGCGGCGTGATTGCCGCGCTCACCGAGTGGGACCGCAAGAGCGAGCTCTCCGCGGACCGGGCGGGTCTGCTGGTGGTCCAGGACCCGGATGTCTCCTACCGCGCGCTGATGCACATGGCAGGTGGAAAGCATATTCACCAGATGGATATGGACACCTTCTATGCCCAGGCGCAGGAATATGAGTCAGGCGGTGATGTGCTTGACGGGCTCTACAAGTTCCTCAACCTCTTGGGTCAGTCACATCCATTTGCGGTTCTGCGGCTCACCGCAATCCGGCAGTGGGCAACTGAAGGTAGCTACCAGTCAATCCTGGACGGTGACTACCCCACCCGCACGGACCACGAGGAGAACATCGCGCACGATTTCAGTGAAGCGACCAGGGAGTACCGCGAGGAGATGAAGCGCGCTAAGGATCCGTTTGCCCGGGCGGTCACCGACGTAGCCGCCGGCTTTGATGAGATCCGCAAGGGTGCGGAGGAGTTCTTTGGTTCGCTCTTTGGCGGGGGCTCCGGTCCGGGAGACACCGGCGCATAGACCACAAAAACATTGCCCATCTCCATTTCTTGATGATACCTTCAGCTTGCCTCGCTGCGGCGAGCGGTCCGCGCGACGCGTGAGGACATTGGAGGTATACATGATAGCTGAAGGAACCAAGGCCCCATCGTTCACCCTCCCGGATGAGATGGGCAAGCAAGTATCGCTCTCAGATTTCACCGGGAAGAAGGTGGTGGTCTACTTCTACCCGAAGGACGACACACCCGGGTGCACCACGGAGGCGTGCGGTTTCCGTGACAGCTACGATGAGATCCTGGCAAAGGGCGCGGTGGTGATTGGGATCAGCGCGGACAGCGAGACCTCCCACGCAACGTTCAAGACCAAGTACGATCTTCCGTTCTATCTGGTGAGCGACCCAGAAAAGACGGCCATCACTGCATTTGGCGCCTGGGGCGAGAAGAAGATGCACGGAAAGACCTACGAAGGAATCGTTCGGTCGACGTTCGTGATTGATGAGATCGGTACCGTGATCAAGGTCTTCCCCAGGGTGAAGCCGGAAGAGCACGCAGCGGAAGTGCTCGCGGTTCTGTAGCCGGTAGATATGGCCGGACGGCAGCGGTACAATCAACAGTGATGAGAACCCCGCGCGATTCCGCACCCGGCTGGACAACCGGCGCAAGAACCTTGGCTCTTGCCGTTGCGCTCCTTGCCGCGCTCTCCGGCTGTGGCAACTACTTCGATGCCTACCGCGGCGTGGATCTGATCACCGCACGGGGCCTGACCATGGACGACTGGGCGGTAGCATACCAGGTACCGGATGCGGACGCCGCGGTAGACTACATCAGGCTCCAGCCGGTAACCGCCGCAAATGCGGGAAGCACCGCCGGATTGCCGGCAGGTGCGGAAGATGCGATCTACCTCCTGGAGGTCCCCAACCTGATCCCTGACGGCGACTTCGAGGCAAGCACCGTGGGCGTAACGCCAAACGGGTGGGACGCGTCGCTCACCGGCGGTGGCTCGTTTGCGGTGGAGGCCGCAGGCGCGGCCAACGGGATCACCGGACAGACCGTCTACTTCGACATCACGAGTCCTGAGTACGCGCGGCTGCCGCTGCCGTCGACCATGACCGACGGACTGCACCTGGATGGCTGGTACGCGGTGACACTGGACTTTAGGCGCGGCCAGGCCAGCACGGAGATCACCTTTGACTACGCTGATGACGACAACAGCCTGCTTGACGAGTCTCGTTCCAGTCTTGGTTGGAATCTGACGGCAATTGAAGGCGCAACCGAAACCCCGGTGGAAACCTTCCCCACCCCGCCGGAGAACAACAATGGAAACGACAACCTGGCGGTTCCCAACGGCTTTGAGGGCCTGGGGTCCGCGGGCATTACCGGAATGCGGTATTTCTACGTAGGCGGACCTGGCCCGGTGAGCTTCTCGCCTCAGACCGGCTGGGTAGACAATGTCCGTATTTCCCGGCTTGATGTGGGCGCGCATATGGCACTGGAGCTTCCGCAAGTTACGGACGCCGATGCGGATGAAGACGGTGCCACGGACACCTTCCCCTTCTACGCGGGCGACTACGTCTTCTCGCTTCACGTCAAGGCGCTCCCGGATGCGCTGGTCTCCCCGGAGACGCCCAACTCCTTCCACGCGCCACAGATCGTCCTTGGGGCGAACGGCCAACTCAGCACCTCGTTTGCACAAACTGAGGAGGAGTGGAGCGCGGATCAGTGGGTTGAGGTCTCTGCGATCGTGACGATCACCAATGAGGAGCTGGAAACAGATACTCCGTTGACCCTCATGCTGTCGGTGATCGATCCACAGCAGCTCACCGTCCCCAACTACACTGCATCTGGCGGGCTGCTGATCGCGCAGCCGCGTCTCGAGCTCTACCAGCCGTAGCTCGGCCGGCGGCCGGACAGGCTCAGTCCCGGCTACCGTTCCCTAGCTACCAGCACCTTCCGGGTCTCATCGATCTCAGGACCGACCACTCTGACAAAGTAGAGGCCGCTTGCCACCATCTGCCCGGAGAGGTTGTAGCCGTCCCATGCGGCGGTGTGAGTCCCCGCCCCCAGCCTGCCTCGCTGCAACACGTCTACCAGCCGTCCGTCGATGGTAAACACCTGCGCGGTCACCATGCCGGGACGGTCGAGCTCATAGGTGAGGATGGTCTTGTCTCCCCGCTCAGGATAGATCACGTTGTTGAGGATGGTGACGCTGCCGCGCTGCTCAACGAACCGTTCAATACCAAAGCTCCAAGGCGTGATGACCGGCGGCCGGCCCTCAGGCTCAGCCTGCAGACGTGCTGCCGGCAGCCCGCCGAGTGAGAAGATAAACTCCAGCTGCGCGCCGCCCACAATCTCTTCATCGTCTGCTGAGATGCGGAAGAGACGCGTGTCACCCTCCGCCGCGTACGGCAGCACGCTGCGCGCCTCGGTGTTTACCGGAAGCTCCTCGGTCTCTTCCGTGTCTACATCGTCAGAGAGCGGCACGGGCACATTGAGCCAGATGGGCGGGGTCCCGGAGCCGGTGGTGACCTCATCCGGCGGATCCACGTCGTAGAAGAGCAAGAGCGGCAGATCCGTGTGGCTCCCCGCCAGGATCTTCGCCTGCAGCGTGATGTCCCGGTTCAGGAGCGAACCGGTACCGTCAAACTCGCCGGTTGGCACCAGCGTCGGCGTGGATTCATCCAGCGCCATCTGGTCCGGGGCGCCTACCCCGGTGAAGGTCTCATCACGGAACGTGCCGGTTTGCTGGAGCGAGGTCCACGCCGCTGCCGGCTCAACAACGCCCAGGCCAACGTCTGAGATACGGTTGCGCTCGCCCGCCCGCATTGGCGTGGCAAAGGCGTCCTGAATGGCGATGGCGGACGCCGGCGCAATCCGGGCCTCAACCACGTGATCCGCGGTGATGGCGCCGTCAAGCGTGAGGAACACCGACTTGAGCGCGTTCGGATTGAGCGGATCCACCGCCACCGGTGTCAGTGCCGTGACGGAAGGCCCGTTCTCTATTGAGAAGTCCGCCGTCGCCAGCAGGTTGCCACCTTCACCGGTCACGTACTCGCTGAACTGCAGGTACACCTGATCCCGACCCACCACAGCCAACGCATAGAGCATGGACGGCGGCTCGCGCTCAATAACCTTGTACCGCTCAAAACCGGGCATCATGTTCCCGGCCAGGTCAGTGATGATATTCTCAGCATCC
>CAYTGY010000251.1:0-5377 GCA_964437265.1 uncultured Spirochaetaceae bacterium
GGGAGGCAAGCGGCGGTGAGGTCCACATCCAAAGGAAGCCCACGAACACCAGCCCAATCGCCGCAAGAAAGTACGGGCGCCGCCGCCCAAAGCGCGTTCGGGTGTTGTCCGTGATGATTCCCATGAACGGATCCGTGACCGCGTCCCAGATCTTTGAGATCAGAACCACCGTCCCGGCCAGTGCCGGAGAGAGCCGGACCACATCCGTCAGAAAGATCAGGTAGAAGAGGTTGATGGTGGTGGTGGACCCCCCGCCGAACACGTCCCCCGCGCCATAGGCCAGACGCGCCTTCCAACTCAACCGTTCACTCCCCGCGGCGTGCGCCGCCTCCCCGTTGGTTGCCATTGCCGTAGTATGGCACCCGCCGGCCCAGTTGTCAGCAACACATTGCGGTTGTGCGGGCAGGCGCCCGCGGGTACCATGCGAGTACGCGCCGTGGCGGGAACCGGCGGCGGGCGTACCCGGACCACACAAGCTCCATGCCGCAGATCGTTGGGCGGGTTGCGCGGATTCCGGTGGCGGAGGCGAAGGATGGGGAGCGGATCCAGCCGGATCATGTGTACTTCGCCCCACCCGGCAAGGAGGTCTGCGTTTACGACGGCGCCATTCAGCTGATCGAGCGCTCAGACTCGTCGCCCACGCTGACCATAGATCCCTTCCTCCGTTCCCTGGCTGCCGACGCGGGAAAGAAGGCCGCCGCCGTAATCCTCTCAGGTACCGGCGGCGACGGCTCAGGCGGCGTCAAGGAGGTCAAGGCCAACGACGGGCTGGTGCTGGTGCAGAGCCGCGACACTGCGGAGTACGCCGGCATGCCCAACAGCGCGGTTGCGACCGGTGTTGTAGACATGGAGATGAAGCCCGGCGCAATGCCTGCGGTGTTGGTCCAGCACTTCAGTACCGAACGAGCAATTGCCACCCAGAGCATAGACGAACAGGCTGAGCAATCCGGGAAGTGGCTTCCCAAGGTCTTCGCCGTTATCCGCTCCCAGGTCGGTCACGACTTTGCCGGCTACAAGCGGAGCACGTTGCTGCGCCGGATCCATCGTCGAATGGCGCTGCACCGGATCGAGGATCCACAGGAATACGTAGACCTCCTCCATAAGGACCGTAGTGAAGTGGAGACGCTCTTCCACGAGTTCCTCATTGGCGTCACGCATTTCTTTCGGGATAGTGAGTCCTTTGACGCCCTCCGCGATCAGGCCTTACCCTCGCTGCTGGAGGAGTTCGAGCAGGGCTCCACGCTGCGCGTTTGGGTGGCCGGGTGCTCTACCGGGGAGGAAGCGTACTCGGTGGCAATGGTGATCCACGAGGCACTGGACCGAATGCCGGAGAAGCGTATCACGTTTCAGATCTTTGCCACGGACATCGACTCATGGGCCATTCAGAAGGCGCGAGGAGCGGCTGAAGCGGTTCTTCGTGAAAGAGAGCGACAGCTTCCGTGTGCGAAAGGAGATCAGAGAGAGCGTGATCTTCTCCGTCCAGGACGTACTCAGGGACCCACCGTTCTCGCGCCTGCACCTGCTCTGTTGTCGGAATCTGCTCATCTACCTCGAACGTCCGCAGCAGGACCGTCTCTTGCGGCACTAGACGCTCAGACAAAGCTGTACCGGCGAAATGAGGTTCCGGACAGCGTCCGTGGCAGGGTAGACTTTCCTACCAACTCCACCGGAACCTCTCAGGGACCGGAGCCGGCGCCCTCGCAGCCGGCCAAGCGCAAGGAGAATCTGGGTGAGCTCACGCGTGAGGCGTTGCTCTCCAACTTTGGACCCACCGGGGTACTGATTGACCAGGAGGGTACCATCATCCATGTTCAGGGGCGTACCGGCACGTACCTGGAGCACACCACCGGACCGGCCACGCACAACATCCTGGACATGGCCCGCGAGGGGCTGCGTCTTGAGCTCTCCGCCGCAATCCGTTCTGCCCGCGCTTCATCGGAGCCGGTGACGCACCGCGGCGTCACGGTTCAGACCAACGGAGAAACCGAGCGAATCGACGTAAGCGTGAAGCGGCTCTCCGCGCCCGCGGAGCGCGCGGGAAGACCAGCGGACCGAGGTGGCGGAGGCACTACCGGAGGAGGAACACGCCAACCGAATCCGGCAGTTGGAGCAGGAGCTCAATGAGACCAGAGAGAACCATCAGTACACCGTGGAGGAGCTGGGGTCGGCCAATGACGGGCTCAGGTCCGCAAACGAGGAGATGCAGTCCTCCAATGAAGAGCTCCAGTCCACCAACGAAGAGCTGGAGTCCTCCAAGGAGGAGCTGCAGTCGCTCAATGAGGAGCTCAACACGGTGAACTCCGAGCTTCAGAACAACGTGGAGGCGCTTACCGCGGCAAATGACGATATGCGCAACTTGCTCAACAGCACGGAAGTGGCAACCATCTTTGTTGACAACGACCTCAACATACGCCGCTTCACCGACCGCGCTGCTGAGATTGTGAATCTCATTGAGGGCGATGTAGGCAGACCGTTGCGCCACGTGTCCACCAATCTCTCAGATGATCGGTTGCTTGCGGATGTGGAGGAGGTCATTGACAAGCTGAGTCCCGTGGAACGTGAAGTTACCACGGACGGTGATGAGCATTTCCAGCTGCGAGTTACGCCGTACCGGACCGTGGACAACAGGATTGATGGGGCGGTGATCAGCTTTCGTGAGATTACCGTTCAGAAGCAGGCGCAGGAGCGGCTTGAGCAGTTGAACGCGGAGAAGCAGCACGCGGTTTATCTGGCCCGGAAGGTGATAGACATGAACCCGCAACCACTGGTTGTGCTCAATGACGATCGCACCATTGTCTTTGCCAACGACGCATTCGGTGAGCTGGTTGAAGCCGACGGCTCGCTCGAGGGGCGAAATCTCCTGGAGCTGGATGAGGCATTCGATTCGGCTTCCGATCTCCGTTCGACACTTGACCATGCGGCCGAAGCTGGAGAAGACTTTGGCGGTATGGCGCTAACCGTGGGTGCCGGCAACGGCATGCGGAACTACCGCATCAGTGGCAGAATCGTCCCGTGGTTGGAAGGTGAACGGTACCGAGTTCTCTTGGGGTTTGCTGAGGAGCCCAATGGCGAAGACCACGAATAGAGTCCATGAGACGTTTGATGAGCTGCGGCGCCGCGCGAAGGAGTTGCCGGCATCCGGAGACGTTGAACCGCCGGATCTCAACCATTCCGCTTCAGACGTCAGTGATCTGATTGAGGAGCTTGAGGTCAGCCACACTGAGCTCGAGCTCCAGAATGAAGATCTCCGGCACACGCAGAGCCGGCTGGCGGAGCTTCACCAGCGGTACTCAGACCCCTACGAGTTCGCACCCGTTGCCTACCTCCAGCTTGACCTGGACGGGACCATCACCAGCATTAACCTCACTGGGGTGTCCATGCTCGGTCGGGACAGGGCCATGATTGAGTCGCGAGCCATGAGCTTCTTCATCCATGGGGACAGCTTTGACGTCTTCCGGTCCACCCTCTCGCACGCCCTCGCGCACGGCTCATGCGAGCAGGCGGAGCTCCGCATTGCCGGGGAGCAGGCCCCGCCACTCTGGGTCAAGGCGGACATTGACCCGGTGAAGAACCGCTCCGGCGTCACGGAGGGTTTTCGCGTCACGCTCACCGACGTCTCACGTCTCAAGCGTGCTGAGGAGAAGGCCCGGCAAGCCTCACGGGAGAAGGACCTCCTCATGCGGGAGCTCCAGCACCGCACCAAGAACGACATCATGCTTCTGGCGTCGTTTCTCTACCTTCAGGCCCAAGACACCCAGAACCAAGAGGCGCGTGAGGCGCTCATGGCCGCGCGCGAACGGCTGACGGTCATCCAGAAGGTGTACCAGCGGCTCTACTCGCAGGCCTCGCTCCGTGAGATTCAGGTCAGCGGTGTGGTGCAGAGCGTGCTGGCCAACTGTCGCCAGGCCGCGACCGCCCACAACGTGGAGGTAGAGAGCGCGGTCACCAATGCGAAGATGCCTACTGCGGTGGCCGTCACGGTTGGCATCATGGTCAATGAGCTGGTGACCAACGCAATCAGGCACGCCGACGGAGAGAATCCGCGCGCCACGGTGAGTCTGAGCTTGCGTGAAGAGCACACCGTGCGGCTGGTGGTGGCGGACAACGGCCGCGGCTTTCCGGACCGAGTGGTGACCAACGGCGGCCGCGGCTTTGGCCTGCGCGTGGTGGACGGCCTGGCCCAGACCCACGGCGGCTCTCTGGAGCTCAGCAACACCGGCCCGGACGGCGGCGCCCAGGCGGTGGTGACGCTGCGGATCCCCGCGGAGGAGGCATAAGGGGGGCGTCCTCCGGCGTCACCCGGAGACCGTGTCAACTAACGCCGGCAGGCTCCGCCATGACCAGACCCGCGCCGCTTCACCGGTGCACACCTCGTCTCCTCCTCCGTGCCCGGCATGCAGATCAGGGTCAAGGTAGGATTCAGCGATGCCTGGTTCCAGGCGTTTGCTGAGGCAAGTAGCCTTTACACTGACGGGCGTGACATCACCGTTGCACTCTTCCGCCGCATCCAGGATCCGGTGGTGACCGCGGCCGTGCCGGGCGATGCCGCCATGGCGCCCGGGGACGGAGGTCCCGCGCTTGCCTGCGGCTACGGCGTCATTGACGTGGAGAGCGGCTTCGTGGGGCTCTACGGTATCAGCGTGGCGCCGGAGGCGCGCCGGCGGGGACTCGGGCGAGCGATCACCGTTGCACTACTACATGCGGCCGTTGAGCAGGGCGCGAACAGCGCCTATCTCCAGGTGGTTGCGGCGAACGCGGCCGCCCAGGGGCTGTACGCGCAGCTGGATTTTGTTGACCGCCACGCGTACTGGTACCGGGTGGAGGAGTAGGCCGAGGGAACTCCAGGGGGTCGCGACAATCACGGCTTCAATGCCGTCAATCGGAGTCCGGCTGCTCCACCTGGATGATCCCGTCTTCCGGCGACGCGCCGCCAAAGGCAACCGACATCAGGCCCGGGAAGTACCGGTCAAAGGTGCGGATGCCGTAGGAGATGGAGTTCCCCACCATGGTGGGAGAGACCGAGCTCCCCTCAACATCCGTTGCTACCTTGTAGCGTACCTCACCGTCACCCATGTCCAGCTCGAAGTTGCCAATGTACAAGCCGTAATTGGCGCGGGTGAGGAAGATGGCAACGTCATCTCGTTTGGGCTCCGGCACATTGCTCTGGCCAATCGTGTAGACAATCAGCTGGTCCTTCTCTTGGTGCACATCCAGCGCCACCCGGTAGTTGGCGTTCTCGCCTTGAATATTGGATATGATCGCGTCGCGGTCGTCCAGCGTCTCGAATTGAAGGTCGTTGTCCGTCATGAATTGAACAACCGTGTCCATGATGCTGCCCATGCTCGCTCCTCGTGCCGATCCCGGCGTTGGTGTGGTG
>CAYTGY010000252.1:0-5325 GCA_964437265.1 uncultured Spirochaetaceae bacterium
ACTACGATTGTTCCTCAAGGAATGCTTCCGGTTCCGTGAATCGCAGCCTAACGACCGCCCTGAGCTGCAGCGGGCTGGAGCGTTGACGGACCCGTAAGGGGCCACCGAGAGGGCTAAAGACTGAGTTTGCGCTACAACTGTCCTGTTGTGGCCGCTGACAGCTCAAGGCCGATGTTATGTGGCCAAATTCTCAACGTATCGAATGTGGCTCTCACGTTCCAAGGGCGAAGTAGGCGAAGATGATGTACTGTCGGGTGGCCTGACTGTCTATGAGATCAGCCCACGAAGCACGGATGCTCTGCCGAAACTATGTGGGACCACGAGAGACGGGAATGGATCTTGCCGGCCGGGCCGCCCTGGTTCAGCGAAACGCGGCGTAGGTGATCGGTAAGCAGTCTGCTGCTCGGCCCTGCTGATCGATAGCAGTCCTGCGAAAGCCATGGCGGGGTTCACTGCAAGACGAAAGCCGACAGTAAGGAAATCGCGTTCCTGTCCGAAGATAGTGATACAGGTGCTGGCGGCACACAGATCGGCTACCGCGTCTTCGTCAACGATAGGCGTCAACGTCGTTTCCAGTGGTCTACGGACGAACAAGCGAATAGCTGTGTACTCCAGTTGTTTGCTCGTTGGGATTATCGGCCACCGTGAGGATAGGTCAGTGATTGCGTACCGCTAGTGGACCGTCACTGTGGTGTTGAAAGCCTCCGCTCGGGTCTTTGGCCCCCCGAGGTATTCCCATCCAATTGCTACAAGCTCGTCATCCTCGAACACGTAGGGGGTGAACTCATCATCGGTTGTTATTCCGTCGTTGAACACCGCGCTCCGCGCGTAGTAGACGTAGATGGCTTTTCCGCCACTGGAATACTGTTCCGGTTGTCTTCTCTTAATTGTAGGGTCCCACTCCCTCTCAGTCGGCTTTAGCATTTGGAGGACGGTGTCCCTTGAGTCTCCGAGGGAAATGAGCGGCGCGATCTCGTAGTACCTGGCGATTGATTGGGGCGTCCAGCATCCCGCAAGCAGAATGACTGCAAGGACCGCGATAGCCCCTACCGTTAGCCATGTGGTCAGAGGCGTCTTGTCGATCGACGGATAATCGGTCATCAAATCCTCCTAGCCCGTTGTGTAGACGGGCGGGCGAGCAAGCCAACAGTAGAAGATTATTCGCTTCGGCTATCGGGTGTCAACGCGTCGAACCGAGCAGTTGCGACACTTGTGGCGATCTCAGCGAGCACTTTCGATAGATAACCGCCGGGCCAGTGCAGACAAAGGCGACGGGTCACAGACGTCCAGAAGCAACGGATCGACGGTCTCACGGCAGTTGAGAAATCGCATTGGACAACATAACTTGACCCCTTCCCCGAAACCCGGTAACTATCCCGGCTATGGTCTCACGCGAAACTCGTAATGTGGTCCGCTTCTTTGTCATTGCGCTTTTCTTTTCAAGCGTCATATGGGCGGTTTTGCCTCGCGTCTTTGGGTTGACGCGGGCGCAGGTGCTTATTCCGGGGACGTTTGTGCCCAGCGTTGCCGCAATTGTTCTGACTGCAATTGAGCGCGGGAGGGCAGGGGTTGCTGAGCTGCTGCGCCGCGGCGTCCGATTCCGGGTAAGCGTGTGGTGGTATCTCTTCAGCCTCGCGGTGCCTGCGGCCGTGGTTGTCGCGGTGGTGTGGATTCACCGGTGGGCCGGCGGCGTGGCAATCAACGAGAATGATCCGGCGCAGTGGTATCTGATCTTCCCAGGCTTTCTCCAGGTGTTCTTTCTGAGCGTCATTGGAGAGGAGTTCGGCTGGCGGGGGTACGCGCTACCGCGGCTGCAGGAGCGGTACGGACCGTTGACCGCGAGTCTGGTGATTGGGATGGTGTGGGGGATCTGGCATCTGCCCCAATGGTTCATGCCCGGGGACTTCCACGGCCAGATCCCGTTCTGGCTCTTTCTGGCCCAGGACGTGGCGATAGCCGTCATCATGACCTGGCTGTTCAACCACACCGCCGGGAGCGTGCTCGTTGCGTGCATCTTCCACGCCGCCGCAAACCTTGCCGTGGGGGTGACTCCGATGCTCCCGTCACAGACCGACGGCAGCATTCGGCCGTTGCTTCTGGGAGTGATTGCCATGTGGATTGGAGCTGCGATTATTGTGGTACAGTGGATCCGGCGCCCTCAGCGGTAGAGCTCTATCCGATGGACGAAGATGTCCGCATCAAACGCGTACTTGGCGCCTACGACGGCGAGTGAGGCCAGACGCGCCGGATCAAGCGATTGCCGCAGCGACTCCGGAACAAGGGCGGTAGACGGGATCTCTACCCGCTGCCAATCGCTGCCTACATCGACCTGAGTCGCGTGCGGCCAACGGGCTTCCCAGAATCACCGCGGCACCAATCAACATGCACAATCTCCGTATCATGTATCGCCTATATTATGATAAAAACCATAATAAATGCGGCGCCCGTCGGCAACTCCGTCCCACGCATACGCGGGTGCGGCGGACTTGTGGGGCCTACGCCTGCTCTTCCGGCAGTGCATCCACCATTGACAAGAGGTCGCGGACTGTGGAGTGAGCCTCAACCGGATGGCGGAGCGACTGGTCTGGGCTGAGTTGGTAGCGATTGCGGCGGCCTTCTTTGTGGCGCACCAGCACGCCGGCCGCTTCAAGGTCTGCGACAATCATCTGCACTGCGCGCTCGGTGATCCCAATCCTGGCCGCCACATCACGCAGGCGGGCATTGGGATCCTGGGCCAGACAGATGAGTACATGAGAGTGGTTGGTGAGGTAGGTCCATGCGTTGTCAGGACCGGCCACTGCTGATACCTCCTGTGCCGGGGTGCCTCCGGAATCTCATCTATAGTATAGCAAGACACCCATTGCCGGGCACCGCGAAACACGACGTAGAATTAACGAACTTTGTTTCGTATCTTTCCCCAATGAACGCGGTCCATTCCGGTCATGGTCCCCGAGTGAATGGTGCCGCCGGCACCTGGGAAGGTAGCTGATGGGATCAGTTGTTGAGGTGTTTGAGCTCTTCATAGCCGGCCAAGGTGTGGTGGTGCTCTTGATAGGAGCAGCGATTGCGCTCTTCTTCCTGACCCGCGCGGCGGATGGCGCGGTAGATTCCGCGGTTGCGCTGGCGCGGGCAGGCGGAGTGCCACCGGTGGTCATTGGCGCCACGGTGGTGAGCGTAGGCACCACCTTGCCGGAGGTGGCGGTGTCCGTGGTGGCCGCGGCCGGCGGCGACTCCGCGCTGGCGGTGGGAAACGCCACTGGGTCAATCGTTGCGAACATCGCCCTCATTGGCGGCCTACTCCTGATCCTCACCCGCACGCCGTTGGACGGGTACGTCGCTCGTCGTTCCACGCTTTTGGCGCTGGCCGCGGTTGGGGTGCTTGGGGCTGTTGTGATGCTCACCCGGTTGATTGGGACGGGCGCCGGAGTCCCGCGCGCGGCGGGAGTCGGTCTGGTTGTCCTGTTGCCGCTCTATCTGGTGGTGACCGTGCGCCGCAAAGCCGACGTGCCGATGGTTGTTGACGGAGCGGCTGTACGGGAGGCCGACACCGCTCCGGCCGCGGCTCCGGGTCTTGCCCTCACCGCTGCGAAGCTCCTTCTCGCTACCGCCGTGGTGGTAGTCAGCTCGCGAGTGCTGCTCCCCATTGTGGTGGAGCTTGCGAGGCGCGTCGGGCTGCCGGAGAGCCTCATCGCCGCAACGCTGGTGGCAATTGGGACCAGTCTGCCTGAGCTCTCCACCTCAATTGCGGCGGCGCGAAAGGGAGAAGCGGAGCTGGGGCTGGGGAACATTGCCGGCGCCAATGTGATGAACGTACTGCTGGTGGTGGGGCTCTCCGCGGTGGTCAGCTCAGGCGGCCTTGCCCTTGACCGGTACCTCTTCACACAGATGGTTCCGGCGGCGGTAGGATTCTCCGGCGTGCTTGTACTGGTGGTGATCTTCCACCCGCGAACCCTGCCTCCCACTCGGGTGGTGGGAGGCGCCTTACTCCTGGCATATGCCGGGCTTGTGGCCGTGGGTCTATTGGGCATCTAGTCCGCGCGGCCTATTGGGGAACTCCCAGGAGATGTTGCGCACATCATCTACGGGGACGGCAAGCGGCTCTAGGTCAGCGGCAACAAACTCATACCCCGGGTCCTCATACGGCTCCCAGGTGCCGCTGTTGTCATGTACAAACCGGTACTCCTCCACCAGCTGGTAGACGGCGAATACTAGGTTCTCATCCTGTTCGGCCGCGACGGAGTATGACTCGGTCTCCGTGACACTCTCCTCAATGGTGTACTCGCTCTCGAACTCGCCGCTGAACTCGGCACTTACCGTGAGGGAGGCGGAGGCGAATGCGCCACCGCCGCTCACGGTGGTAGACACGCCAATAGAGTACGCGAACGATTCGGTCTCCGTGGTGGATGAGCCACGGGTAACGCTCCGCTCTATGGTTGTGGTAGTGGCGCCTGAGTATCGCTCAACACTGCCGACGCGTTGCCAATACCGCACCAGCTGAAGATGCGGTATGTTGGCCAGCGGTTGCGTGGTCTGTCCGGCGACCGTGGGAGCCGGCTCCGGATTTCCGTTGTCAACCAGGGCTACGCGCTCGCCGCCGCTGACGGTCACAATCTCATTGCCTTCCGCATTGTAGGCGGTCACCACGCGTGGCGTGAAATCGGTGAGCGGTACGGTTGCCACAATGAGCTCATCAGAAACCAGCGGCACCTCAGCCAGGTAGGACTCGGGAGCTGGGATGGCGGGGCGGTCGGAGCCGGTCCCGGCGAAGAGGGAGGCGATCCAATCACAACCGGTAGCGCTCAGCGACAGGACGGCGATTACCAGGAGTACCAGTATGGTTCTAAACGGTACGTGCTTCATGATTGGCTCCTCCTAGTTCTCGTAGTACGCGCTGATGGGCGCAATCTCGTCGGTGGGAAAGACAAACCGCAGTGATCCCTGGTCAAAGTCGTAGGCGGTCACATCGAAGAGCTCCGCATCAGGCCCGGTGCCGCTGACATACCGGATCTCTTCATAGAGTTGCCACACGGAGTACAGGAGGTTGGTGCCGGAGATGGGTGAGACGGTGAATGTCTTGGTGATGCTCTCCTCCGTGGATGTGGTGGAGGAGAAGCCTTGCGTGCTGGTGAAGCTTGCGGAGGTCTTCACGGATGCAGAGGCAAAAAGCCCGCCCACGCTTGCCTCCGCTTCAACGCTCAGGGTCTGGGAGAAGGTCTGCGTGTTGGTGGACGACGTGCCCGTGGACAAGATGCTTGCTTTTGAAACGGAATTTCTGGATTACCTGCGGGCGCACGTCAAGGACGTTTTGGACCAGATTCAGGAAAC
>CAYTGY010000253.1:0-5301 GCA_964437265.1 uncultured Spirochaetaceae bacterium
ACCGTGACCATGGCGGAGAGGATTCCGGCGTTGGAGAACTCGGTGATCTCTGTGGGAAGCAGGGCGCCTTCGTCGGAGCCTTTGCGCTCGTACCAGCCGTAGCCGTCGAATTTGCCGTAGCCGTCCGCGAACCCTTTGATGTTGGTTGAGCCTGCCAGGTCCGCGGAGGCGGCGATTACCAGCGGCTGTCCGTACTCGGTTGCCCCCACGCTGTTGGCCCACGATGCCCACGCGGCCAGCCCGGCGCGATTCGCCGCCGTCTCACCAGGCGTCTTGAAGAGCTCCGCAGGGTAGGTGTGGGCGTCGGAGAGCCGTGAGTCGCTGAACGGGTTTCCCTGCCGGCCAAGCCGGAACGTGGAGATCTCCTCAGGGACGCTGTCTCCCAGATCCACCAACCGGTCTGAGAGGTAGTCTACCAGCGCCGTATCTGAGCGAAGCACATCTGCCACCGCCTTGAGGTTCGCCCTGAACTCCGCCGCCAACTCCTCCGGGTCAGTCGGAGCGGGTCCGTCCACGTTGCGGAACTCCGCGCCGTGCTTCTGTGCAAACTCCGTGCGCAACTGCCAGAACTCGGGGCAGTTACTGGCGTGCGGCGCGCCGTGGGAGGCGTTGTCGTACTTGAGGTAGCCGCGCCCCTTGCGCGTCTTGAACCACGCCACGGACGGCACGCGGTCCGGGTTGTCGGCGCTGAGCAGCGCATTGATCGCGCCGGTCGTCCCGGCCCAGGTGCTTCCGTCCGGGGTCCCCACCACATTCCAGCCGTGCGGCGCGAACCAGTCTTCCGGTGTTCCGTAGAGGACGGTGCTCAGGGCGTGATCATCAATGCCGTAGTCGTTCCAGTCTATCAGAAAGTGGAGGTTGTCCAGCGCCATGCCGTAGGCGGTGTTGAGGGTCTCATGTGTGGCTCCCGGCGTGAGCCCGCCTTCGCCTTCAACTGCGAACACCTTCACCTCACCCACACCGGCGCGCTTCAGTGCCAGCGCAATTCCCGCAGCCGCCGGTGTCCCGTGTCCCGACGGACCGGTATTGGTCTTGAGGAAGAGTGTCTTGGGTGTCACCTCCGCATGACCGGAGAGCCCGCCGCGGCGCCGGAAGCCCAGCAGGTCTTCCCAGTACAACGCGCGCTCGGCTTCCCGGTGAATCGCGTACCGGTTGCTGCCGGTAGAATCGCGGCGCGCCCGAAGCGCCTCGTTGAGCGTCGCAAGCGTGGCGTAGACAAGCGGCACAGTGTGTCCGGCGCCCAGCACGAACTTGTCCGCAAACCGCTTCTCCGGTCGCCGGAGGTCCCACCGCATGGCGCCACTGAGCAGTAGGGTGACCAGCATGTGGACCTTGGATCGCGAGCCGCCGGGATGGCCGCTCTGACGGTAGTTGAGGATGATGTCAATGAACTGATCAATGATATCCTTCGTCTTCTCCCAGTAGGCGAACTCACCCTTCAGCTGTCCCATGTCTCGCATGCGTGGCTCCTGTGATTCATGATGCGCCATACTACCTCCTGCGCACGCAGTATAGCATTCCGACTGACTTTTTGTATACAAAATACAGATATGGGCCCAGCCGCGTACAGGTGCGATGCCCACGCGCAGTCACGCGACGTGGGCACGCACATTTCGACGACCGACCGGTCTTTGTCGCCGCACTTGGTTGACCCCGCTGCATAATAACAGTAGTGTTACGCCGCGCTGCAACCGGCAGCCCGGAGCACCCTCATGGTGAATCTGACCAACCTGGTATCGCCCACCATCACTTGCACCGGACCTGAGATCAGATCCCCAAGACCCAATACGCCCACGCGGTAATCTCATTCCACATCGGACACGGTGAGATCCGCTCACCGCAGTGATGCTCAACGCGCTGCTGATTGGTATCCGCATGCCGCGCAGCGCCCGCGAAGAAGGAGAGACCCGTGGAATTGCTCAAACGCCTGTCCCCATACCTCCGAAGACACGGCAGGAGACTGCTCATTGGCCTTCTGGGCATGGGCGTCTTCACCGGGCTCACGCTCGCGCAACCGCTGTTGATGCGCTATCTGTTCAACGACATTGTTGAGGTAGGACACTGGGAGATGCTGCTGACCGTGGTGCTCCTGATCTCAGCGGCGCCGTTTATGGCCAGCGGAGTCCAATTCCTCAATCAGCGGATCATCATGCGCGCCGGCTACGGCTTGATCTCAGATGTTCGTCTGGACATGTACGAGCGGATCCTGGGGCTTCCCATGAAGTACCACCAGGACAACTCCTCCGGCGTACTGGTCAATCGCATGATGGACGACGTCAACATGATCCAGCGCCTGATCACCGGGGATACGGTCACGCTATTCATTGACGTCATCATCTTTGGTGTCGCATTGGCGGTGGTGTTCACCATAGCTCCGGTACTGGGTCTGGTGCTGCTCATCACGCTGGTCCTCTACGTGCTGGCGTACCGCGGCTTCGCCGCTCGGATCCGAACGCGGAGCACCTCCTACCGGCGGATGCAGGATAGCATCTCAGAGCGGTTGCAGGAGACCATTGGGGGTGTCCGCCACGTCCGGATCTACAATCGAGAGCTTCTGGAGAACACGAACTTCATTGCCCGCACGGAGCAGCGCCTTGAGCACGCGCTGCACAGCCGGATGAGCTCGGTGGGGCTTGGAACTGCGTGTACGCTGATTGCCGGATTCGGGAGTGCCGCGGTGATGATCATTGGCCTCCTCCAGGTTCTCCAGGGTAGACTCCAATACGGCGACGTATTCGCCGTGAACAACTTCGTCTGGATGGCGCTCAACCCGGCCATCCGCATCACCAACATGGCCGGTCAGCTCACGGAGACGTTTGTGTCTGTCCGACGGGTTGTAGAGGTGCTGGACGAGGAGCCGGCGATTCGTTCGGCGCCCGGCGCTCCGGAGCTCCGCCGCGGGGCGGGTTCCGTTGAGCTCCACGACGTCCACTTCGCGTACTCGCCGGAGTCACCACTCTACCGTGGGCTCTCTCTCTCTGTGGCTCCCGGGGCAACGGTGGCGCTGGTTGGTCACACCGGGTGCGGAAAGACAACACTTACCAGTCTGTTGATGCGGCACTGGGATCTCCAGCGCGGTGCCATTCTCATTGACGGACAGGATATCAGCCAGGTCGATCTACGCTCTCTGCGACGCATCTTCGGCGTCGTACTCCAGGACCCGGTGGTATTCGACGGTACGCTGCGAGAGAACATCGCCTACGGCCTGCATGACGCGCCGCTACCGCTGGTGTCTCAGGCAGCAGAGGCGGCGGAGCTTGGTGATCTAGTCTCGCGGATGCCGGAGGGTTACCACACGGTGGTAGGAACGCACGGGGTGAAGCTCAGCGTTGGTGAGAAGCAGCGGGTCTCGATTGCGCGCGCCATTCTCAAGGATCCGCTCATTTTGATTATGGATGAGGCTACCAGCAGCCTGGACAGCGAATCGGAGGCGCTCATTCAGCGAGCACTGGAGCGGGTGCTGCGGGGGCGAACAAGCTTCGTCGTCGCGCATCGCCTCTCCACAATCACCAAGGCGGATGCCATTATCGTTATGGATTCCGGTGCCATCATAGAGCAGGGCACGCACCAAGAGCTGCTCGCGATTCCCGGCGGGCATTACCGGCGGCTCTACGAAGAGCTCCGCGGGCAGGCTGAAGGAGATGCGTCATGAGTCGCAGGGCCACGCTGCGCGCCCAGAGGGGGCGAGCCAACAGACTCATGGAGGTCCTTCTCAAAGACAGCGAGAGCTACGCCGGCCGTGTCAGTGAAGATCTTGGGCGTCTCTGGCGCGAATACCTGGCCGAATACCGCGGTGCTATCATTGCCGCACTGCTGGTGACGCTGCTCTGGAGCACCCACGGCTACATCTTCGCCCTCGCGAGCGAGTACCTGGTGGATCAGGTGATCAAGCTGGGAAGCGGCGCCACGCCTGCGCTGGAGGAGCAGCTTCCCGGGTTCCGCAGATGGGCAGCGATTGTCCTGGGGACGTGGACCGGGGTGGTGGTTATGCAGTGGATCCGCAGCCGCCTGATTCTCGGAGTGGGGCAGTCGCTGGTCTACCGGTTGCGAACCCAGCTGCATGAGAAACTCCAGGTGCTTCACATCGGCTACTTCGAGCGCCAGGAAACCGGCAAGCTGATGAGCCGAGTGCTGGAGGATGTGTGGATCATCCGTGAATGGGCCACCACCCACGCGGTGAATATCCTGGCGGCCGTATTCCAGCTGCTGGTTGGCCTGGTCGTGGCGCTCTGGGTCAACTGGCAGCTCACGCTGATTGTGGTTGCGAGTATGCCCGTGTACTTCTGGGCGTTTGTGGCAATCCGCCCGGCAATCCGTCGACTCAACATCGCCATGCGCCGGCTCAACGCGGGTATGTACGCGCGAAGCCAGGAGCGTATTGGCGCGGTTGCGCTGGTCAAAGCGTTTGATCAAGAGCGCAGAGAGACGCTCAACTTCAGGCAGCGGATGAACAACTATGTCCGCCTTGCCATGCGGGTGATCAACTACCAGGGTGGAATGATCTCCGTTGCCGGAGCGATCACGGCTCTCACCACCGGCGTGGTGATCTACGTAGGGTTCTCATGGGCACAGACAGGACGGCTCACCATTGGGGAGGTGGTCTTCTTCATGAGCGTGATGCCACGGCTGTTTATGCAGATCAACGCGCTGGCCAACGTCTTTGTCCAGATCCAGGCGGTGTTTGTAGTCATCAAGCGCGTGTTCAATCTGCTTGATGAGACCGTGGATGTGACGCCGGGTAGGGTGGCCATGGACGGCATCACCGGGCGGGTTCTCTTTGAAGCCGTGACGTTCTATTACCCTGGGCAGTCCGCTCCCGCGCTTGACGATGTCTCCTTCTACATCAGTTCCGGAGAGAAGGTTGCGCTCATGGGTCCCTCCGGGGCAGGGAAGAGCTCCATCTTCAATCTGATCTTGCGCTTCTACGATCCACACCGGGGTGCCGTCTACATAGACGGGATCAACCTGGTGAACGCAGACCCTGCCTCAATAAGACGCCACGCCGTGCTGGTGCAGCAGGAGCCGGTGATCTTCTCCGGTACTATTGCTGAAAACATTGTCTACGGCAGACAGGGCGCGCGCCCCCGTGAGATCATGGAGGCAACGCGTCAGGCTGAGCTCCACGACTTCATCATGACGCTTCCGGTGAAGTACGAGACGGAGGTGGGGCGAAACGGGATCTCACTTTCCGGGGGACAGAAACAGCGGCTGGCGCTGGCCACCGCTCTTCTCACCGATCCGGAGGTGCTGCTTCTGGACGATACCACCAGCGCCCTGCATGCGGAGACCGAGGCACGCATT
>CAYTGY010000254.1:0-5299 GCA_964437265.1 uncultured Spirochaetaceae bacterium
AGCTGGACAAGCGAGAGTTGCGCAAGCGCGGCGGCGGGCTCTTCGGAAGCGATGAGTTCACCGGCTCAATTGGCGTGGTCACCATAAACCTTCCGCGGATTGGGTACCTGGCGGCAAACGAGGCGGACTTTGTCTCTCGCATAGATCACCTGATGGACCTTGCCGCGGAGAGCCTGCGCATCAAGCGCAAAGTGATCAACCGGCTGCTGGAAGCGGGTCTCTTCCCGTACACTCGTCGCTACCTTCAGCACCTGAACAACCACTTCTCCACCATTGGACTGGTTGGAATGAATGAGTGCGTGCTGAATTTCATGGGGGTAGATCTCCTGGATGAGCGCGGCCGGGCGTTCGCCGAACGCATCCTCACGCACATGCGCGACCGGTTGGCGGACTACCAGGAGCAGACCGGGGACCTCTATAACCTGGAGGCTACACCGGCGGAGAGCACCAGCTATCGCCTGGCCAAGCACGACCGCGAGACGTACCCGGACATTATTGTCTCAGGCGGCGATGAGCCATACTACACCAACTCCACCCAGCTCCCGGTTGACTACACAGACGACGTCTTTGACGCCCTGGACCTCCAGGATCCGTTACAGACAAAGTACACGGGCGGAACGGTTTTCCACGCGTTTTTGGGTGAGGCAATTGACAGCTGGAAGGCGTGTGCCCACCTGGTGCGGACCATCGCGCAGAACTACCGCCTACCGTACTTCACCATCTCTCCCACCTTCAGCGTCTGCCCAATCCACGGGTATCTGGAGGGCGAACACTTCGCCTGCCCCAAATGTGCGGAGGAGGAACGGGACCGGATACGCGCTCAGATCAGAGCGTTGGAACAAGAGCGTGCTTCATTGGTCGCCGGCGGCGACCAACAGTAACATCGTCAGGAGGGGGACACAGTATGAAACGTGTTGCGGAATTGGATCAGCAAATCAACCGGCTTCGCGCATCGCTTGACTCGGTTGAAGGCACTCCCACGGAGGTCTACACGCGAATCGTCGGCTACTACCGATCGCTGAAAAACTGGAACAGAGGTAAGCGAGAGGAATATCGGCATCGACGGACGTTTCACGGAACCGCAACGGGAGTGGGCACGGCGACGTTCCCAGGTAGTGAACGCCCGGAGCCTGCCACCGCACCACCTGAGCGCGCGCAGAGCGTAGCCCGCTTCGCCGCCGGCCCGGATCGCGGCGCCGTGGCTGTTCTGGCCGCGCCACCCAAGACGCAGACGATGGCGGCGACGTCATATCTCTACTTCTACCGCCGGACGTGTCCTAACTGCCCACCGGTCTGCTCGCGGCTTGAGAGCATTCCGGTTGGCGGTCACCACGTGGATGTTGACACCCCGGAGGGTCGCGATCTTGCCGTCCGCTATGAGATTCTGGCCACCCCAACGGTGGTATTCTTGGACGATCACCAGGCTGCCGTGACGCAGGCTCACAGCGTGCAAGAGATCGAGCGGTTATTTCGCGACCCGGAATAGGTGGCACTCACATCGCTGGGGCTGGTGAAGACCACCCTGGTTGACTATCCCGATGAGGTTGCAGCCACGCTCTTCACCGCGGGCTGCAACCTCCGCTGCCCATACTGTCACAATCCGCGGCTGGTAACCGGCCCCGCGCCGGATGACTTCCTTCCTGTGGAGGAGGTTCTCTCGTTCTTGCACAAACGGCGGGGTGTGCTGGGTGGTGTCTGTATCACCGGCGGCGAACCGCTGCTTCATGAAGAGCTGCCGGATCTGGTGGCGCGGATCAAGACGCTTGGCTACCGGGTGAAGGTTGACACCAACGGCACGTTCCCGGAGCGGATCAGAGCGCAGCGGGCAGACTACATCGCCATGGACCTCAAGTGCGCCCCTGAACGGTACCCCACGCTCTGGCCGGGCGCCGGGTCAGACGCTCCCCAGCGCATCCGCGATGCGATCCAGATCATTCGCGCGTCAACACCACGGTACGAGTTCCGCACCACGGTAGCCCCAGGGGTAGTCACCGTTGAGGACATGCACTCGATTGCTGAATTGCTGATGCCCGGCGACCGCTACGTACTGACCGCATTCCGGCCCGGGACTACCCTTGACCCCACCTACGCAAACGTACACCCGCCGGGTGATCAGCTCCTCAAGCAGATGTGCGCAGCGGTGAGCGAGCGCGGAATAGCGTGCATGGTGCGGATGTAGCGGCGGAGTGATTTGAACCAGGTCTTTTACCCAACCTCTCGTCTACGCGTGTGGACAGCGGCGGACATGTCATTATATGCGAGCGTACGCAAGTGGACGCAGACTGACCCGGCAGGACCTTCGGCTATCGCGTCGTCCAGGACATGGATACCTCAGGGCACGAAGCAGGCGGTAGAGACATCGCGGATACCGTCCTTACCTGCGCAAGAGCACGTCTCGTCGTGGAGAACTTCGAGTCATCGGACGGTCACGAACACGACTACTACCGCTACCTCGCCCACGGCGGCGCAGGCGGAAAGCAGGGCGTGGCCGTGTTGCTGGAGCCCCTGAGGGCTCATATCGCGGGCGATGCCCGTCGGCGGCACGCACACCCGCAGCAAGAATTCTTCATCAATCAACGGTGGGAGCACTTCATGGAGGGGGCCGAGAGCATGAGCCGAGAGGAGCAGATCGCGTCTATCACGTCAATGTGCGAGACCGGCGAGTCTGCGCGTTGCGGACACCGACCGCCCGATGTAGCCGCGCAGAAACTCGCCGAGCTGCCTGCACAACATGCGAAGCGGCAGTTCGAGGTTTGCAGAGCAGACACTGGTCGCGCACGTGAACAGCGTCATCGAAACCGCAGAGCTAACTGAGGTCGAGACGCGCTTCGTTGGCCAATGGGAGTGGTGCGTCACACTCCGCCGCGCAAACTCCAAGCCCTCAGTGTACCTTGAGTGCGGACCAACTGCTGTGGTGGAGAACGAAAGAGCGTCCGTAACGCTCGTCGATCCAGACGACACAGAAGTGTTCGTAACTCGACAGGCAAGCGAACACGATGGTATCGACCATATCTCCCAGACCGATGTCGGGCTCGGTGAGGTACCACGACATGTATCGGTTCGGGGGCCTTTTCGAAGAGGTCACTGTCGACGAGTTGATCGCCTATTCTCCACATCCCAGAGTCCTCACACGGCTGACATTCTCGCCCCGCCAATGCTTGCGACACCGGTGGGGCGGACTTGATTCACTCGATATTGTACAGTATCCTGTACGTACTGGAGACTAACATGAACGCTGTCAACTACACCGAACTACGACGCAATCTCAAGTCCTACATGGACCGCGTCCACGACGATCGCGAGGCACTCATTGTGACCCGTAAGGACAATGAGAACGTGGTCCTCGTTTCGATCGATGAGTACAACAGCCTTGTGGAGACCAGCTACCTGCTCGCAAGCGAGGCAAATGCTCGTCACCTGCATGAATCGCTCAAGCAGGCTGACAGCGGCGAGGCTTCCGAACGAGTGCTCATCGACGAATGAAGCTCCTATTCACTGAGCGCGCGTGGGACGACTACTTGCATTGGCAGCAACACGACAAGAAGATGCTTCGTCGCGTGAACGAGCTCATCAAAGCAACCACCAGGGATTCATTTGCCGGACTCGGCAAGCCCGAGCCACTAAAGCATAGCCTGCACGGGCTCTGGTCACGACGCATCAACGGTGAGCACCGGTTGGTCTATCGCATTGACAGCGACGAACTCGTCATCATCGCCTGTCGGTATCACTATGAGTGATCTCCCTTGTGTTTGTGTGTTCCCGGGAGATCTCAACGTCACCTCTATCATGGACAGAAACGCCGGTCGAAAGTTGACAATTCTGGCCCCGATCCCATCGTTCAAATCCGCCCCGACGGCTCGGAACGGACTGTGATACCGTCACCGGTTGTGTGGGACGTAGGGACACCCGACTGGTGAAATCCCGGCACGGGAACTCGCCATGCCGAATCAGCCGCGGATATGAAAACTGTCGCCATGAGGCCGAGTTCTGACAACACAACGGGTCACACGCCAGTCCTCCCGCGTGCCAAATCACTGCATTGTCACGACGTACAGCTAGTAGCGGACGGTGCGCAACCTCCGCCGTGGGGCGGGACCCTATACTCACCTCCGGTGACACCAAGCCGCTCGCAGGCTATCGGTTCGCGCGATCCCGAACCCACGCGACACCGAGACTGAAGTCCATGGTGACTCCGCGTGTACCGTCAATGCGGAACGCGCGACTGTGGGAGAGCGCGGCTTCAGCGGCCAAGTTCTCCGTCAAATGGTAACCGACGGAGACTCGCACACCCGCCCCGACAGCGGGAACCAGGCTACCGCCGCGGCGGGTGCCGAAGACGACATCTGGGACGATCCACAGTTTCGCAACGGCCACCGGCGCGACAGCCACCGACCACGCGGTTGTCTCGACACCAAAGGCATAGCCGGCTGCCCCCGCTATGAGGAAGCGACGATCCACACCAGTACCCTGCTCACCGGCAACCTGCAGTCGCGCAACGCCTCCAACATGTACAATTGACCTACCAGCTCGCGCCCAGCGCAGCGCCGCCTGCATCCCCGGGAGCGGTCCGGAACCGCCCACGCTTTGCATGAGGTCACCGACCGCCACCACGGCGGCCGCGCCGCCCATGTAGACCCGTGGCGTGACAACCGGGAGCAGCGCAACACGCCGCCGGGCATCCGCCCGTTCACGCTTCAGACGGCCGGCCTCAGCCCTACGCTCTATTTCGACCATCGTCGCCGCGGCGTCCACGTTGGTCGGGTCGACACGCAGAGCTCGCACTGCGAGTTCCCGCGCTTCGTCGACACCCCCTGCTCTGAGGCTCCGAGCTGCAGCGCGGGCCAGCGACCGGGCTTCGTCGCGGCGTTCGCATAGCGACCTCGGCTGGTCGTCGCCAACTGTCGCACAAGCGGTCTCTTCGTTCGAGGAAGCGAGGGCAAGAATGGCCTCACTCTGCTTCTGCTCTGGTCCGCCGGCGGGAGCAAAAAGAAGCGCCATTAGTGCAAAATCCGTTCGTTCCTCACATGCTGCACTGATCGCCCGTCGCGCGTAGTCCCGTGAGACTGCCGCCCGAACCTCTTCGGTCAACTCGTGCGGCGGGTCCGGCAGCTCGACGCCTGGATTCCCACCGGCCTCCTCTACGCCCCGGACCAGCCGATCCTGCTGCGGTGGCCCTGGCTGTGCCGGTTGCTCAAGCCCGATGCCCTCCACCCCCATCATTCGCTGGTGGACGCCGAATTCGTGCACAAGACGCAGAGGGCCGGCCGGCGCGTCCACGCCTGGACCGTCGACGATCCGG
>CAYTGY010000255.1:0-3603 GCA_964437265.1 uncultured Spirochaetaceae bacterium
AAAGAATGAGCAAGACACGAAACGATAACGCAAAGGTCTGCTCCTTCTGCGGACAGAGCGCGGACTTTGCCCGCCGGCTGATCGCGGGACCTGGGGTGTACATCTGCGACGAGTGCGTCAACGTCTGCAAGAAGATCCTTGACGAGGAAGACGATGTCCTCACCTCAGAGTTTATGGATGATGTGCCAAGCCCCACGGAGATCAAGTCATATCTCGATCAGTACGTAATCGGTCAGGAGCAGGCAAAGCGATATCTATCGGTGGCGGTGTACAACCACTACAAGCGGATTACCAGCCGCAGCCGAATTGAAGATGACGTGGAGCTGGAGAAATCTAATGTGCTGCTGATCGGTCCCACTGGAACCGGAAAAACCCTGTTGGCACGGACCCTTGCCAAGAAGCTGAAGGTGCCCTTCGCGATTGCCGACGCCACAACGCTCACGGAGGCGGGGTACGTCGGTGAAGACGTGGAGAACATTCTTCTGAAGCTGTACCAGGCCGCGGGGAACAACATCTCCGCCGCCGAACGCGGCATCATCTACATTGATGAGATCGACAAAATTGCCCGCAAGGCGGAGAACGTCTCCATCACCCGCGACGTGTCGGGTGAGGGCGTGCAGCAGGCGCTGTTGAAGATCATTGAGGGCACGGTGGCCTCAGTGCCGCCGCAAGGCGGCCGAAAGCATCCGAGTCAGGAGATGATCAAGATAGACACCAACAACATCCTTATCATTGCCGGTGGCGCGTTCGTGGGGCTGGACCGGATCATCGAAGGCCGTGTCGCGGAGCACCCGATGGGTTTTGGAGCGGACGTCCGCGGCAAGCGCGATCGCAAGCTCATGGATCTCTACCGTCAACTCCATCCGGACGATCTTATCAAGTTCGGCCTGATTCCGGAGTTTGTGGGCCGCTTGCCGATTAATGTCAGTCTCCATGAGCTCTCTCATGAAGATCTGGTTCGGATCATCACGGAGCCGCGCAACAGCGTGCTGAGACAGTTCACCGCTTCAATGAAACTTGATGACGTGGAACTGATCTTCGAGCAGGACGCCATCGACGCAGTTGCGCAGCTGGCCATAGACCGCAAGACCGGCGCCCGCTGGCTTCGCTCGATTGTAGAGAACCTCATGATTGATGTGATGTTCGACATTCCCTCAATTGAAGGGAAGAAACGGGTTGTCTTCACGCGCGAAATAGTAGAACAATCCCTCAAACCGCAGATTGTGCCGGTCCGCAAGTCCGCCTGAGCACAGACGGTCTGCGCGTCAAGGAGAAGCCATGCAACTCACCGGGCGTTCACTGCTCACCCTGGGGTCGTTCTCTGCATCGGAGATTCGCTCGCTCATAGACCTTGCGATTGAGCTCAAGCGTGAGCGGCCAGGCACGGTTAGGCGTTTCCAAGGTATGACGCTTGCCATGCTCTTTGAAAAGCGCTCTACCCGCACGCGTTGCGCATTTGAGACGGCGTTTGGTGAAGACGGGGGGCACCCGGTGTTCTTGGGTTCGCAGGACATTCACCTGGGCGTCAAGGAGAGCATCGAAGACACGGCGCGCGTGCTAGGACGCATGTTCAGTGCAATCCAGTTCCGCGGGTTTGCCCAGGAGACCGCAGAAACCCTGGGCCGGTACTCCGGCGTCCCTGTCTACAACGGTCTCACCGACCGCTTTCATCCCACGCAATGCCTTGCAGACCTGATGACCATGCAGGAGGCCTTCGGCTCGCTGCAAGGACTGAAGCTTGCATACGTTGGTGACGCGCGCAACAATGTCGCGCGGTCTCTGGCAATCGGCTGCGCCACGCTTGGCGTGACGTTGTCACTTGGCGCTCCTGACTCGCTGCGGTTGGATGCAGAGTCGGTTGAGTACTGCAGGCGCGAGGCCGCCCAGACCGGTGCGCAGCTCATTGAGGAACGCGACCCACGAACCGCGGCGGAGGGCGCACATGCGGTGTACACCGACGTATGGGTATCAATGGGCGAAGAGTCTCAGGAGGCCGAACGGTATGCGCTCCTCGAGCCCTACCGCGTGACCGACGAGCTCATGGATGCAACCGGCCGCCGGGATTCGATCTTCCTGCACTGCCTCCCTGCGGTCAAGGGGAACGAGGTGACTGAGCCGGTGTTTGAAGGTCCGCGGAGCCGGGTATTCGATCAGGCGGAGAATCGTAAGCACACTATCAAGGCGGTGATGGCGGCGACGCTTGTGTAGCAGGAAAGTTGCTTGAACTCGGCGGCTCTGACAGCTATACTCTGAATTGGACGTTTTAGGAGGAGCACCGTGAAAAAAGGAGCCTTGCTACTTGCCATCCTGCTGGGGGTCGTAGTGGCAGCCACGGCGGCCGAGTCGAGTCTGTACGTCAAGACGCTCTACATTGAGAAGGTCTACCAACACGAGCTCGGATACAAGATTGAGTATCGCCGGACCAACGCTATCTACCTTGCTGTTGCCTATTTTCCACTCGAGTGGTTCTCCGGAGCCGGCCGGAAGGCCCAACTCATCTATACCAGAGACCGGTCGGTTCCCTACGTCAACATCTACTGGGAAGACGGCCAATTCTCCCATCTTCGCCTCTATGTTCACCCAAGCTTTGAGCACATGTCGTGGGGAACGTTGCGAGGTGAGGAGGGGCTGGAAGCCAAGTTCGACTTAGAAGAACCACAACTGCTCTTCTGAGCTCAGTGATCGTCTCATGCCCATCGCCTCTTCTTTGCCGGCAGATGTTCCGCACGAGCTTGCCTCGTTCCTGCAACGGTATACCACCCTCTATCTGGTGGGGCACGTAGAACCGGATGCCGACTGTTTGGCGTCGTGTCTGGCGCTTGGGAGCTTTCTGGATCGCCGGTTCGGGATCACGTGCAGATACCTGGACGCCGGGCCTTTTGACCGGCGAGAGATCGTTGACCTGGGTCCGCAATTCGAGACATCGCTCACACTAACCCAGAAGGAAGCCGACCGGAATGCCGCGGTGGTCATCCTGGATTGCTCCGGCCCGGACAGAACCGGCAGCCTGGGAGAGGAGATTGCCGGCTTTCCAACAGCCGTCATCGACCACCATCCGAACGGACGTCCGGACTCCGAGGCGTTCGGCGACGTCCGGTTTGTGGATCCCTCCGCTCCAGCCTGCTGCTATCTCACACTCCTGGTCATTGAAGCGCTTGGCGGTGTCCCCACCCGTAGGGAGGCGGAGCTGCTGCTTTTTGGGATTGCTACGGACACGGGGTACTTCCGCCACCTCACCGACGACACCGGACCGCTCTTCGCGGCGGTGGCGCGGCTGACGGACGCGGGAGCCTCTCCCAAGGAGATCCATCGGCGTGTATTCGGTGGGCAGACAATAGCGGCACGTCCACTGCTGGCTCGTCTGCTGACGCGGGCGAGGACGGTAGGCGACGGCGCGGGGATCATAACGTGGGAAACCGCGGCCGACACCGCAGAGTTCGGCAAATCGAACCGAGACTCCGACACGCTCTACCAGCTCCTACTCGGTATTGAAGGCATACGCCTTGTGGCGCTTCTACGCGAAGAATCGGCTGAGCTCTGCGCCGGAAGCCTCCGCTCCATAGACACCATTGACGTGGACGTGATCGCCGAGCGGTTCGGCGG
>CAYTGY010000255.1:3613-3947 GCA_964437265.1 uncultured Spirochaetaceae bacterium
CGCAGTGAGCTCCGCGATCTGTTTGAGGCGATACTGAGCGAAGATCAGCGCGCGTGACATGTAACACAATGTAACGTCTATGCGGTTTGGGCGACTCTATCCGGGACGTTCCGGGGCGGTGCCGGCACGAGTCTTGTATCTGGTCCTCACCATCACACAGGAGGATCAGATGCCGTCCTTGACCGATCAGGTGCTCTCCTACCAGAGGACCGGCCGGGGGTACCGGGAGCTCGCAAGCGAGATCCTGGTGCGCACGTACCGGTTCCCGTCACGGTGCCGCGGTTTTGACGACGACGACCGCGGAAACTTTGTGCTCTTCTTCTACCCCTTCGTC
>CAYTGY010000255.1:3957-5276 GCA_964437265.1 uncultured Spirochaetaceae bacterium
CTTCCTTCGTTTCAAGCTAAACTCCCTCAAGTTTTCCCACATTTCGAATTGCTGCCGCCGCGTGGTCATTCGCTTTCGAGATCAGGGCGCCCCGTTTGAGTCGTACTTGAATGCGTGCCTCCGGTATCAGCTTCGATCGTACGCCAAGAGCAGGGCGTGCTCGCGTATGCGGCTCCACGCTTCCTGGTCGCCGGTAGTCGCGGAGTCACTGCACCCAGAGCGCGTACCGGTGGAGCGTGAACAGTTGCACGAACGCGTCAACGCCCGGCGGCCATGTCTGCCCCAGCGCCGCGATCACCGCCGCCCGCTTACCCGTAGCTGCGCGCTACGCATCAACGGAGCAACCCTCCCCCACCACAACAAGCTCTCCGGGGGCGAGATTCAGCGTCTCCTGATTGTTTCACTCAAGGCGTGCGAGCACCTGGAGGACGATGCATACCGCCGGCTGGCGAGGCTCACCGGCTGTGACGAGGGATGGTTGACCGAACGGTCCGCGGCGCTGCGAGGACTGTGTGCCGGCCAGCGGCGCCGGCGGGAACTACTGCGCAACCGGCGCGACAGCGCGTGGTTCGCAGCCGAATGCACCAAGCGTCAGATTGCAGCCTCGCCGAATCCCATCACCCAACGCCGTTTGGCGCAACGCGTGGAGCGGCTGCTTCGCACCGTCACGCTTGCACGGGCAGACCTGCGCAGAGCCACGTCCGGCCCCACCAACGAACAGATCGCCAACATGATGGGGCTCCACAAAGGGACAATTGACTCCGGCATCTTCCTTGCGCGTCAAGAGGCCACACGGGGAACCTTGGCCGAACGGCTTGTGGAGAGCGTCGCGGATGCGTACGATGAGCCGTATGCGACTGCTTCTGGCAACCAACAACGTCCACAAGCGGAGAGAGCTCGCTGCTATTCTCTCCGATGACGAGCTCGTGACACCGGCTGAAGTGGGCATCTCCTTCGCGTTCGAGGAGACCGAGGATACCTTCATTGGAAACGCGTATGGAAAGGCACTGGCACTCCGGCACCGGGCACGCGCTGCGACTGTGGCCTCCGACGTGCCGGTGGTCGCAGATGACAGCGGACTCTGCGTGGACGCGTTGGACGGACGGCCGGGCGTCTACTCCGCCCGCTTTGGCTCTCCGGACGCCGGGACCACGGAGCTGGGATCCGAGGCTCGCAACGCGCTGCTCCTCTCTCATTTGACGGGCGTGGAGAACCGGGCGGCCCACTTTGTGTGTTGCATGATTGTGCTCTTCAACCCGGATCGCTTCTATGTGGTGGAGGAACGATGGGACGGCGCTATTGCCAACGAGCCGTCCTCC
>CAYTGY010000256.1:0-5254 GCA_964437265.1 uncultured Spirochaetaceae bacterium
GAAGCGGAGGTATCGCGGGCTTGAACGCCGTGAACCGCAGCGACGGGACGGTCACCGACATCCTCGATGACCGCAAGAAAGCGACGCTGAAAGGCCGGCTTGAGGATAACCAACTGCGGCTGAAGCAGTCGGCCCAAACGGATGTCCGAAGCCCCTCAAACAAGAGCCTGCGGGTATTCTCCGCGGTCGCATCCTCATTGTAGAGCTCGATGAGCTCATCACTGTAGTAGCGTTCTGCAAGCGCGGCCCTCACCGCCCAAAACGGTCGCGCGCCACGCATAACTGTCCCCAAAACCTGATACTCTGTGTGTAGTACAACAGTAGCCCGTTATGCGTGAGCCGTCAACACTTCAGACCCCATCTGTACGGTCTTGAGCCGAAGTTCGGATGTTGGACGGTCGGCATAGCCACTCGTCGGCATCCGGCGTATGATGTGGGTGAATCAGGAGGTCACCATGCCGGAAGTAAAGAAAGCAGGCGAAGTCTACCGCTGCGAGATATGCGGAAACGTGGTGGAAGTGAAGGAAGCCGGCGGCGGAGAGCTGGTGTGCTGCGGGGAGCCCATGAAGCTGGAGAGCTCACCGTCCTCGTAGAGCCGCAGGCACGCCGGATTCGCACCGCACGCCGGCCTGGCAGAGGCCGCAGCCGGTGGACCGTTCGCCCAGGTCCGGTTGTAGCTCCGGCTCCATAACGGTGGTGATATACGCCTTGCATTTCTCCTTGTCGTGGCCGTCTGTGGTGATCGCCCCGGCAGGACAGCGCGTGATGCACTCTCCGCAGCTTCCGTTTGCGTAGTAGGCGCACCAGTCGTGATGCCCGGTGTAGCGCCGGGGAGTCGGCTCAAGCCGTGCGTCCACCACCGCCGATCCCGCACGTATCGCCTTACCGACCCGGGTGATCAGTCCGACTGAAAGCCCAAAGGTCCCAAGCCCGGCCACGAACGCGGTGTGCCGCTGCGACCATCGGCCGGCAAATCCGTACTTCGGGCTGGTCTCCTGAGGCGAATCCTACCAACGGCTCACCCCATGCGGGCTCACCGGGGAAGCCGTGGAGCGCATCCGCGGACGCGGTCGCGACTACCTCAGTTATGAGCGCCCGAACCTGGTCCTCCATACCTTGCGATTCCTGCATACGTCATTGTGGACCGATTCCCGGCATCTGTCACGCCTCGCCGGATGGAGATGGGCCGACAAGCGTCCCCTTGACCCCGAACTCGCGTTGCACTATCATACACTCATCGTGTATCGAACGCTGTTCTACCATCTGCAGTCGTTCGCAAAATGAATATCGTTTACCGAATCAGCGAGTAGGAAGGACGTGTTGTCATGAACGAGCAACCAGCGTATCCCAGCCCCGCGGAGCGTGCTGAGCAGGAGGCAGAGCGGCTGCGGAATCAGATCTTGGACACGGTGGAGGCGATTGTGGAGGAAGCAGGGCCGGCGAAGCTCTCCGTCCGTGAGGTGGCGCGGCGTATCAGCTACGCACCGGCATCGCTCTACCATTACTTCTCCAACAAGAACGAGATGATTGCCGCAGCCATATCGCGCGGCGGTGCACGAATAGGTGAGCGGATCCGCGCTGCAGCGAGCAAGCACCAGCAGCCCATGGCGGCACTGCGCGCGGGGTGTGAGACGTATGTCAGGTACGCGGCAAGCAATCCGGCGCTTGCCAGGCTGGTGTACCTGGTAGAGCGGCCCGGAAGACAGATGATGAAGCCGGGGGAGAGCGACCGGAACGCAAATCTGGCGTTCATCGCCACGCACCTCCGCGCCGCTGTTGCGGCGGGAGAGGCTGCCGTTGAGGACGTTGACCGGAGCGCGCGCTGCCTCTGGGCAGCGGCGCAAGGGCTCGTGATCAGGCTGGTTCTTGATCAGCCACCGACCAACCGGGAGCAAGACCGCATCATCAAGACCTACCTGGACATACTGATGAACGGTATTCGTAGAGCAAACACAGAGGAGCATCATAGATGAAGGCAGTGCTTATTGCAGCAGGGATCATTGCGATCACCCTGATCGCGGTGACCTCATGTACAACACTCAAGAAGGAGGCGCGGGCTCACGTGCGCTCGCTGCCCGAACCGCAGGAGACCGGAGCGGTGATAACGGAGGCGGACCTCGCTGAGCTCCCACCGGTGGTCAGGCGGTACTTCGAGTTCTCACAGGTGCTGGGAAAACCCAAGATCGGGAGCTTCGCGTTTGTGATGCGTGGCCGGATCAGAAACGGAGCGGACGGTGAATGGATGCCGTTTGTCGCCCGGCAGTACAACCACCTCACCCAGCCCGCGCGGATCTACTACATCAAGGGCAAGGGCCCCATGTCCGGGCTGGACTCCTACATCAACGGGACCGGACGAATGCGGATCAAGCTGCTCAACCTGATCACAATCGCGGACTCACACGGCCCGGAGATGGACCAGTCAGGACTGGTCACGTTTCTCAATGACCTGCTCTTCTGTCCAACCGCCTACTTCTCAGTGCCGGTGGAGTGGGAGCAGGTCGATGAACGCAGCGCGCGGCTTTCATTGCGTCATGGTGAACACACGGTCAGCGCCGTGGTGACCTTTGACCAGGCCGGCAGACCCGTCAACTGGAGCAGCGATGACCGTTACGCGGACGTGGACGGCAACGCGCTCGCAGACCGGTGGTCCACGCCTACGCACGAGTTTGCTGAGGTCAACGGCCTGCGCATCCCGGTCCGCGGAGAGGGCATCCACAACTACAACGGCACCGAGTTCGTCTACGCGGAGGTGGAGTCGATCACCAGTCTGCAGTGGGACACGGCTGAGCTCCCGCCGGTGGAGTAACCCACGCCGGGCTTTGGACGCGGGCCGGCCGTGGGCTCGCGCCACGGTCGCACCGATTAATTGTTATTGAATCGCTCTGTATTACCTTCTGTATCATGAGCGCACCAAACTCCATCCATAGACCCAGCCGGCACGTGGCCGTTCTCCTTGCCATCGCCGCCGCAGCTCTTCTGCTGCTTACCGCCTGCCCACCGGGTGTGGGACCGGATGATAATCCGCTCACCGCCGGGCTCACCAGCACCGCTCCGCCGGTGGTGAGGCCGCTGGGTCCGCTTGTTGCGCGCGACGACTTCGGTGACGAGATAGTGGTCTACGCCTATGCCGTGAGCTCGTTGCTGGAGGGTACCACGGAGAACTACGCAGGCTTGCAGATCGAGTGGATGGGGCGCGTAGGGTTCGGCAGAGATCTGAGCGCGGGCTTCCCGCTGCCGGGTGGCGGCACCACTGAGGCAAATGTCACACAGCTGCTTGATCTGGCGTACGATGGAACTGAGGCCACAGACACCATCCTTCCCATGTCAGGCTTTGGGACGGCGAGGAACGGTTCACCACCGTGGTGCGTGCAGCCGCCGTCATCGGCCTGCCGCCGGGGGAAGAGGTGCGGATCTCTCACGTTGAGTGGAAGCCGGGCGCCACGGCTAAGAACATGGTCCGCTCACTCTCAGAAGGCGTGACCGTCACCGTACCCGGGTACGACGGGTAACGCGCGTCGACTTTGCGGATGCGGACACTTCCTTTGACGCAACGAGTAAGGCGATCGGAACCTGGTACGGAGCCGACGGGGACGTGCTCACGATCGACTCCGCCGGGCGCGCGGTGAGCGTGCTTCCGGATGGAAGCAAGACCTACGCGACGCAGCTTAACGGGTCGCTGAGCTCGGTTGTCTTGGCTTCACCCTTGGCTCTGACAACGGCGCTCTCATATGGCGGCTTCTCCTACGGCTCGTACAGGGCGACCTCAATAACCGTTGACACCGGCGGCGACATCCTCACCTCAGAGTACCCGCTCTCAGACACCTATGTCCGCGCACCGCAGACCGCGGCGAGCGCGAGCGGTACGGCCAGGACCATCCCAACTGATTCGGGAGCGTCGGCCGCAGGGGCAGATGCCGGCGGGACGGTACGGGCCTTCCGGCTCCAGCCGTCGTCTCTGGGTCTGAGCGGCTTGGCGGGGATCGACGTAGTGGTGGACAGCCTTACCGACGCTGAGGTAGACGCAACGATTGACGAGGAGACCGGAGACATCTCAGTCACCGGGACCACGGTGGTGATCGATGAGCCGGATGAGGCGATTGGGAGCGTCTTCGTCACCGACGAGGACTACCTCTTCAAGGTGAGCGTCCGGTTCAGTCAGCCGTCATCCTCGAATACCGAAGGCGGCGTGTATTGGTTCGAGGACCTGTCGCATCGCGCCCGGCTGGTGGTGCAGAACAGCGGCTCCACGGATGCGCCGGCGGCAACGGTTGAGCTCACCGGTGCGGGCGTCACCGTGGCCCCTACCACGCTCACCCTCTCTTCCATCCCCGCGGGTGCGGTCCGCTCGTTTGACATCGACATCCAGTACCGCGGCGCCGACGAGTCGCTCGAAGTACCGGTCTCCGTCATGCCGATTGACGTGGTGGTGGCGGATGCGGGCTTTGAGCGACGCTACGATCTCTGGTACACCAGCTCACCGCGCTCCTCAAGCTTCTGGAGCAGCAGCCCGACGCCCGCATGGAATGACAGCGGCCGTGTGATCTCTGAGGGTAACACCGACGCCTCGAGCACCACCGCCACCGTGCTCACCCTGGATGCGGCCAACGAGTACCGCGCCTATGTCCAGGCCGGCGACGTGAACTACTACCGCGTGGAGGAGTAGTGGTACGATCCGGACGGTTCAGGCTGCAGATGCTCGCCATGACCAGCCTGGTGGCGACGATTCTGCTCTCCGCCTGCAACACCGCTGACGGGGGCGACACACCTCTGGACCCGGCGGTCACTCATCTCGCGGTTGTTTTCGATCAGCGTGGTTCTTTCTGACTTTGCCGAAGAGGAGGAGTCGCCACCGGCGGTGATGTGGAACAGAACCCTGACAGCGCGGCCACCTATGTGATGCTCGCGTGGGACCCGACGCTCGGGGTTGGCGTGGACCAGTCATTGGGATTTATCGAACTCCCGGCGGGGGCTGATGAGTCCACGGCCGGCCGGCCGCTTGGCGGCACCGCGGAGGGCACGACGGTGGACCTGGGCGATCTCTCACAGAGCGGTGACGCCTACCTCCCGGACGGTGACTAGGACGAGCTCTACGATGTCGTAGACCAGGTGCCGGACTCGCTACCCATTCTGTTCCCGGTGTTCAGTCGGTCCAGCAGCACCGGCGCATTCGGCGAAGTGACCCTTGACAAGCTCGGCGAGCAGGGGTTTGACGGTCGAACGCTCTATTTGGCTGCAACCTGTGCGCGCCTGGTGG
>CAYTGY010000257.1:0-2858 GCA_964437265.1 uncultured Spirochaetaceae bacterium
CTCGAATACCGGGAAGCCGTTTCCAGAAGAGATAGGTTTGGACAATCCTCAAACGCTAGGCTTACAGCTCATTTCTGCCCTAACGGCGCAACTAGGCGGCACCATCGAGCTGCAGCGCACGCCGCACCCGGCATTCACCATCAGGTTTCCTACGGGAGAGTAAGCCCCATCGCTTCCCGTCCCCCGCAAGAGCCTCTGCAGGGGGTCGCCAATTGGACCACGAATCGAATAGAAGCGATTCGTCGACTGGTGGACAAGACAATCGTCAAGTCCTGCAGGCCGCCCGGATGGTGGAGAGAAGCTCCTCGCGCTCGTACGGCTTCCGGATCACCGCGTCAAAGAGCGCATCCAGCTCTTCACGCCGGTGCTGCAGCGCGCCGGCGGTCATCGCCACCAGCGGCAACCGTTTGGTGGCCTGTGAACCGCGAAGACGCCGGGCAGCTTCTATGCCGTCAAGGACGGGCATCTGCACGTCAAGCAGCAGTACATGAGGATCCTCTTCCTGCGCGGCACGGATCGCCTCTTCGCCGTTGGCGGCCTCAATAGGAACCGCGCCGGCCCGTCTCAGGTACTCCCGCACAACAACCATGCTGATCCGATCGTCTTCAGCAACAAGCACCCGCAGCCCGGCAAGCGCTTGCTGTTGTTCTTCAGGATCGTGGGTCTGCGCCGCATCCCGGCCGGGCTGCTCCGGCTCGTCGGCAACCGTCACGGGAAGCTCAACGGTGAAGGTGCTGCCGACCCCCACTTCGCTCGAGACCTCAAGACGGCCGCCTAGGGCGGAGACCAGCCGGGCCGTGATTGCCAGGCCCAACCCGGACCCGCCGTACCGGCGGTCATCCTGGTCGTGCTGCTGCGCAAACGGCTCAAAGATACGTTCTTGCTCCTCAGGCGGTATCCCCGCCCCCGTGTCCGCAACGGCAATGGAGAGCGTACCGTCCGGTTCGCCGGCCTGCCGCGGAGCAAATCGCAACCGCACCTTGACGGCGCCGCGCTCGGTGAACTTTACCGCGTTACCCACCAGGTTCAGCAGGATCTGGCGGACTCGGACTCCATCGGTGATAATCATGCGGGGAACCGTGTGGTCGATCTCAGCAGCCGGCGTCAGCCCGTGCCGGCCGGCGGTGTCGCTGAATACGTGCAGCACGTCGGCCACCGCATCGCGGAGATCAACCGGCTCAGGCATGAGCGCCAGGACGCCTGCCTCAATGCGAGACAGGTCCAAGATGTCGTCCAGCAGGCGCACCAGCATTCGGCCCGACCGTTCAATCTCCGGCAAATACGCCGCGCGCCGGTCCGGCTCCGTCCCTGGGTCTCCGGCCAGGCTCACCAGGCCGAGCACCGAGTGCATGGGAGTTCTGATCTCATGGCTGATGTTCGCCAGAAACTGGCTCTTTGCCCGGTTCGCCGCGTCGGCTGCTTCACGGGCATTCACCAGACGAGCAAACTGGTCGGTCAGGCTCGCATGCATCGCCTTGAAGTTCTCCACCAGGACGGCAATCTCCACAAGCGATGTGGCCGGCCACGCAATGTCCTCATGAGCTGCAATCCGCTGCGGGAGGTTCCGGGTGAGCTCTCCCAGCCGCGCAGCTCGGCGCGACACGCTCCAGCCGAATACCGATGACGCAACGACGCCCGTGAACACAAGCGTTGCCAGAATCCCAAGACTCGCCAACAATCGGCGATGAAGCTCCGCCTGGTACGTGCCGAAGTCGGTTCCAACGGTCAGACTCAACCCGGGCATACCCGGGACCTCGCCGGTAGCCACTCCCACGGTGCCGGCCCACCGCTGCATGACGGTGACGTTTGGTGTGGCCGGCGGAACCAGCAGGTCCACGCGGGGAGACAACGATTGCCGCTCATACCCTGCGCGCGGCGACGGCAGGTGGGGTCCACCGGCCGCCACGGTGATGCTCGGTCCCGGTCCGGACAGCGTGACACTGCTGCCGGAGGCCGCACTCAGTTGCATAATGGTCTGAACCAGCGCCACGCGCCGGTCGCTCCACTTGGGCGGATCACCCACGCCGGCAGTGGACCAGCTCCCAATGAGTTGCTGAATACCGGCCAGCGTCTGCTCCATCTCCTCCACCATGTGTTCGCGGGTGCCGGCAACCGCGGCACGACTGCTGATGGTCATCATGATGATGGGCGGCACCAGGCTCAGCGTGATCATGAAGGTGGTGAGCGCGGTGCGGGCGCTCAGCAGGGGACCGCGCGGCCGTTTCCCGCGACCACGAGCGAGCTCAATGGAGCGAAGTCCCACGGTGATTCCCACCCCCAGCGTGGCGTTGAACACCCCGTTGGTGGCCTGCTTGAGCATGATGACCATGGTCCCGGGGCCGTCAAGGCGCATGACCACATGGTAGAACAGGTACACCAGCGGCATCCCGATCACAAGCCAATACAGTACGTCGAAGAGGACAATGCCGACGGCGTTAGACCGACGTTCAAGCAACCCAACAATGAGAATCTCAGCGCCGAAGATGACGATGGCGTAAGGATGATTCCACAGGAGGTAGCTGTAGGACGCAATGACGACTCCGGATATGGCGCCGGCGCGAAGGCCGTGGCGTAGCAGAATCGCCATGGCGCAGGCACTCCCAAAGATGAGATCCACGTTCAGGAACAGCGTTACTTTGGCGATGTTTCCAAACACACCGGCGACAGTGAGCAGGACAATCTCAGCGACGGCAAGCCACCTGGGCTGTTGCGATTGAAGCACTCTTTGAAGTGTAGGCGGTCGGTCGCCGGTCAACAAGGTTTGTCAACCAAAAACGCGACGCGGCACGAGCACCGATTGTTTCCGCGACGACGGGCCGGACCGGCCGGATGGGTATTTCTTGTAGTACTGTGTCGGC
>CAYTGY010000257.1:2958-5229 GCA_964437265.1 uncultured Spirochaetaceae bacterium
GCTGTACGGTCCCGGTCATGGAGTTACCGAGCTACACGGCTACCTCAGATCGTGGAGAAATGCGTTCGTGCGTGAGTACTCGGATGGATTCATACCGACCTCCTCGCGGAACGTCTTGGTGAACAGGCGCAGGTTCTGAAACCCAACGGCGCCGGCTATCTCTCTGACCGACAGAGCTCCTGCGTCCAGCAAACCTCTCGCCTTGTCGATTCTCAGCTTCTTCAGAAACCTCACGAAGCTGACACCGGTCCATTCACGGAAGACAGACGAGAAATAGGAGTAGTTCAGACCGGCGTACTCCGCGACTATACCCATCGAAAGGTTTGGATTGGCGTAGTTGTCTTCCAGCCAGGAGAGGACCCGATCCGCCTGTCTCGTGTCCTGGTACTCGGACTTCAACGCGCAAACGTAGCCGTTTAGCTCGGTGATGCACGCGAGCAGCGCTCCGAGATAATGGTCGAGATTTTCAAAGGCGTATCCGTTCTTCACTCTCTCAAGGGTCTCTGTTGCGAGCATACCGGGCTCCAGACGAGCGAAGTAGTCAATGATAGACGTATTGATGAGTTCAATGCAGTGCTCGAAATAGGCGGTCCCGTGCTCACCAAGCATGTCCGGGTCGAAGATCGTCGATAGCTGTTCGGAAATCAGATCGATGCGGCCGCCCCCGATGAGTCTCTGGATCGACCGTATCTCATCCTCGCGATCAGGAAACCCGTGCATGTGATCCGGGATGTGCTCGAACAGAATCACCCGCGCTTCGCAGCTGATCATGTGGTGCTTCCGACTCCCGGTCGCTTCTGCATAGCATCTGCGTAGGTCTCCGGCACCGGTACCGATCGCGCTCATGCCGACGACGTACTCGGTGCCGAACCGTCCGTCGAACGCTTCCTCGATCCTGGACGGCTCGAGCGCGCTCGGGACCACGATGAGGATCCGCTGCTCGAAGTCCCGGCAGACCGCCCACGCCTGCAGGCCTGAGGCGAGGTGGGTCACAACGTCGAGCAGCACGGTCTGTTCCCCGGGAGTGTCAAGTCCATGGGGCAGGAGCTCGAATGAGAGTAATCGGTAGGAATCGAAGAGATAGGGCGCATCGATCGCCCGCAGAATCTGACCGACGTCGTCGTCACTGAGGTTCCGGTTCAGCAGGATGTAGTTCAGCTCGTTCTCAAAAACTGTACTAACGAGCCCTGTGTCTTCGGCGTGATGAGCCGCGGCTCTTCCGTCCCGGTCGAGTTGATCCTCGGCTCGCCGGATCGACGCGATTAGCTCTGCAACATCCACCGGCTTGAGCAGGTAGTCGTGCACCCCCAGGCGGATAGCATTCCGGGCGAACTCGAAATCGTCGTGGCCGCTCAGAATGATGAAGGCCGGAGGAGAATCGAGCTCGAGCGCGCGTTTAATCGCCGTGAGGCCGTCCATAATCGGCATCCGGATATCGATGATCGCGATGTCTACCGGTGTCGAGCTCATGACGTCCAGCGCGTCTTGACCGTTCTCGCACTCGACCACCGCGGTAGCTCCAACCGCGTCGCCTCTGAGGATCGCGACCAACCCCTGCCGTATTCGGTACTCGTCATCAGCCACGAGGAATCTGCGCACGGGCGACATCACCTCCCTTCAGCCAATCGTCCGGCGCGCGGAATCGGATAACCGTCTCAGTGGAGACCCACGGAATGCTCGAGATCTCCATGTTGAAGCCCGACCCGTAGTGCAGTGTCGCTCGCTGAGCTATGCTCTCCAGTCCGATCCCGGACCCGGATCCGTTGATTGGAGCAATCCCGTCCGCCGTCTTGAGCACGCCACGGATCTCCTCGAGTCGATCCTTGTCGATGCCGCTCCCGTTGTCCTGGACGCGGAGCACCACGGTGTGTTCTTCGAGGCACGCGGAAACGGCAATTCGCGCTCCCCGCTTCCGCAGCTTCAGACCGTGATTCACCGAGTTCTCCGCGAGCGGTTGAAGAATCATCTTGGGCATCGGCACATCTCTCAGCACCGCTTCCACGTTGAACTCGACGTCAATCGGAAACTCGCGCTGGAAGTTCATCAGTTCCAGGTAGTCCGACGCGTGGGCAATCTCATCCGCCAGCGTAACCGACTCCCGCCGCCAGTCCATTCCATAGCGCATGATGCGCCCGAGAGCGGTCAGTGCATCCGCGATGACCGGGCGATCGGTTACGATCGCCTCCATCTTCACCGACTCGAGAACATTGTAGATAAAGTGTGCGTTGATTTGCGAGTTCAGAGAACGGATCTCAGCGTCTCTGGCGGCGA
>CAYTGY010000258.1:0-5218 GCA_964437265.1 uncultured Spirochaetaceae bacterium
AATCAACTGCAGACTACTCAGGAACGAACGGCGATCCTCGCAGGCTACGCGTCAGTCGGCTCGTACGACCCTGAGGCGCTGCGCTGGTGCGAGGTGATGAACTATCTGCACGTGGCATTCTGGACACGCGAGAGCAATCCGGCATATAGCGAGTTCTGTCTGGAACGGGCGCGCATCGAAATGTACAGGGGCTTCGAGTAACGTGGGCGTACACATCATCATCACCGGTGGAACCTTCGACAAGCACTACGACGAGCTACGCGGGGAGCTAACGTTCAAAGACACGCACCTGCCCTCGATTCTACAGACCGTTCGCTGCACGGTGGACCGGACGTGGGAGATCAACCAGTTGACCGACAGTCTGTATATGAGCGAGGAGGAGCGCGCATCAATTGTTACGGCGTGCACTGATGTGGCCGAGTCCAGGATAGTCATCACCCACGGGACGGACACCATGACTACGACCGCCACGCTTCTTGGGCAGGCGCATCTGGACAAGACGATCGTGCTCACCGGAGCCATGATCCCGTATACCTTTGCCGGCACCGACGCCGTATTCAACCTGGGGTGCGCGATTGCGGCAGTACAGCTACTGCCGGCCGGAGTCTATGTGGCCATGAACGGTCGGGTCTTTCCGCACGATGATGTGCGGAAAGACACCGACCACGGTGTGTTTGTCCCTCTGAGGTAGCCTACGCGGCTACCTCGTTTGCCCGGAAGGTGAGGGCGGCTACCACGTAGACGCCAAGCGCCACGAACAACACTACGTGAAATCCAAATGACACGGTGAGTATGGTGGCAAGCGTGGAGCCGGTCACCGAGAGAGCGCCGTTCATGCCCCATGCCCACGGGATCAATCGCTCCTTGCTCTTGGTGAGCGCGGATATCGCCGTGGGGAACGGCATCCCCAGGAAGAATGCTCCCGGAGCAATGATCAGCATGGATACGATGACTCGGACGAACATGGAGGCATCCAGCAGCTGGTTCATGAGGTTTGGCAGAGCGAAGACGTAGAAGAGCAGCGTCGCAACAACGCCGGCGACCGCAAGGCGAACAATGGTTGCCTGTTTGAGCTTGATGATCCCACTGACCAGGCTACCTACGCCGGATATCACGAGCATGGTCGTAATCACAATTGAGGTGGAGAAGATCGGGTCGCTGAGGAAGAAGACGAGCTGCTGAATGAGAACAATCTCCACCAGCATGTATCCAAGCCCGAGTGACGCGAAGTAGACAATCACGCCCAACTTACCGCGCTGTCGCTTGAAGATCTCCTTCCACCTCCCCGCGAGCGGCACAAGAATGACAATCAGGCCAAAGACGATTGATTGCAAAAGGATGCCCAGCTCCACAAGGTATCCCCACTCTTCACTCACCGCCTGGATCTGGTCCATGTACATTCCAAGCTCATCGAACTTGAGATAGCCCGAGTAGTACGGGCGACGGTCGGTCATGGGCCGCACGTCGAATACGTAGTCGCGATACAGGGTGTCCTGATTGCCTTCGAACAACTCGAACAGTGTGACGTGGTACAAGTCGGCCGGGTCAAAGTCACTTGCCACGCTCTCATCCACTGACTCGTCGGTTTCATCCACCTCCAGAAATCGTCGGTACATGGCGACCATGGCGGTGAAGTCTCGATCGCGACGCGGAATCCCGGGGTAGTAGATGATGTCGAAACTCCGCGAGTCCGCGAAGTTCCGCAGCTTGGCGATCTCAGGCGCGGTGAAGTCGCTGTTCTTCACAAGGACGGTCGCCGTGGAGAGGAAGAGGTCATAGACGAACAGTCGATTCTCCGGGTTTTCGACCCCTTGGGCCCGCAAGCTGTCCACCACGGTTGTGAGGATTCGGAGGACGTTGCGTGGCGGGTTGAGCCGGTTCCACACCGTGATGGAGAGAATACCCTCGTCCGTGAGGCTGTGCATGTAATCGACAATCGCCTCCGTGGTGTAGGTGTAGTTCTCCGTGACCGGGTATCCGCCCGAATCCGACAGACCGATCGAGTCGATCAGGCTGATCTCTACCAGATCGTACCGGTCTGGATTATGGACGCAGTACGCCCGTGGCTCACCGGTGTGGGTGGTGACCGACTCGTCCTCCAGGAGGTTGCCGTTGAAGCGGCTGATCGCCGGATCCTCAGACATGAGGTGCATCAGCTGCGGATTCTGCTCAACTACGGTGATCTCCGGAGCGGCGTTGTAGAGCGCGTTCTGCACGCTGATACCACCGCCCAGATTCACCAGCAGGACCCGCGGGTCCTCCAGAATCCGGTACGGGCCGGCCATGGGGAGGTAGTCAAGGTACTCTCCCTCTTCCGCCGTGATTGATCCCATGATGCCAACCGGGCCGTCACCATCTACGTAGAGACCCCAGAACGGCTGCTGCGGCATCTGCTCAATCTCCAGGATCGCGTTATCGCTCAGTCCGGGCGCAAAGTGGAAGTAGTCGGAAGAGTAGACGTGCATCTCGCCGGCGGGGCTGTAGGAGTGATGCGCCAGTTGGCTGTCCGGGTACTTGCGGACGTAGCTAATGGACTTGTATTCGCTTACGTTGATGTCGCCGTACAAGAACACCAGAACGAACGAGGCGACGGCGAGCACAAGCACGCCGGCTCCCCAGCCGAGGCGCAGGATAATCTCCTTCCCGTCGGCTTCCAGGATGGTGAGCAGCGCGGCGATTGTTCCAAAGAACACCAGTGGGAAGATCAACTCATCCGGTGGCAAGAGGTACATAAGGGCAAGAATCAGGAACCCGCCCAGGCCGGATCCCACCATATTCCAGAAGTAGAGCTGGTGGATCCGCTCGCCCATGCTGGTGAATGTCACGCCAATAAACAGCGCTCCAATAAAGAACGGAACGCCGTAGTTCACGTAATACGCGGCGATCCAGAGGATCTGCATGGGGTCTGAGCCGATGAAGATGGGATTGAACGGGATCAGCTGTCCAATGACGTGCGCACCGGCCATGGTGGGAACGAACAGCATGGCGGACCAGGAGAGCCAGCGATGCGCGCGTTCTTTCACCCGCTTGACCAGAAATGTCAGGAGCGTACCAGCCAGGCCGTTTCCCAGCAGCGCGGTGCTGATCACCAGCGCGCCAAAGTTTGACCAACTCCCCACGGAGAAGGAGCGCATCACATACAGCTCGTACGCAATGATGACAACTGAGAGTAAGAAAAGAGCCCCGAGCGTGAATCGACGGTTGTTCATTTGCAGCGGTTTCCTTGGATTGGTTCGTGCAATTCAGAAATCAGACGGTTACTGTCCGGTATTGCATATAATCTTGCCGTGCATAGTAGTGTGAAGTGCCCGAACGTGTAAAGAAGTTGACGGATTGACACCGCCGTCCGTGGCCGGTTAGATTCGAGATTGTATATGAGGATTCTACTATGCTGCGGATAGCATCCCGCACGTTCATCTGGATTGCAGTGGTGTTCCTGATTGTCCCGGTTGTGGTCTACGCCGTTTTCCGGCCCGGAGCGGAGCAGGCCGTGGCTCTGGACCAGCTCAGGATTGAGCGCGAGGGCACAACCGTAGGTCCGCCGGAGCGCTCTGAGGTTGTTCCGCCGGAGTATCTGGTGGAGGACAATGTCGTCGGGCCACCGGTAGATACCAAGGAAGCCTACCTGGAGTGGATGGTCGCGAACACCAACGAAGAATTGGAGTATCTCGAGGCTCGGTGGGAGCTTGCCCAGCTGTTCAAGTCCACCAGTGAGCTGCAGGGCGAAGCGACCATACGTGCATTCCTACGCACCCCCCGTGAGGACTTTGTTCGTGAGAAGAATATTGCGCGTGCGTACGATGACACGTGGCTTCCCATTGGGTGGGGCGCGACCATCACCGACCCGGACGTGGTGTCCATGATGACCACAACGCTCGCGGCGGAGCCACACCACCGGGTGCTCGAGATCGGCACCGGAAGCGGATATCAGTCCGCCATGCTGTCCAATCTCTCCAACTACGTCTACACCATTGAGATCATCGAACCGCTCCAGGAGGAGACGGATACGCTTTACGACGCCTTGGAGCGCGAGTACCCCCTATACGGTAACATCAAGCGCAAACTAGGCGACGGCTTTTATGGTTGGGAACGGTATGCGCCGTTTGATCGCATCATCGTGACCTGCGCCATCGATCACCTGCCGCCACCGCTGTTGCGGCAGCTCGCCGTGGGTGGGATCATGGTTGTTCCCCTCGGCCCCCCCGGCCGGCAGTACATTATGGAAGTCAAGAAGACCGTCGATGAGGACGGCAAGCTCTCATTGGAGCGGCGCGACGTATACAACGGACTCTCGGTGAAGTTCATTCCCTTCCGGGATACCGAAGGAACCAGTTACAGCTCGTCCGCGGATGGTTGACGGTAGGAGCCTGCGTCGAAGGGGACGCCGGCTTTTGCTTACGGGAGAGAGATTTGCGGCAACATACCCCTAAAGTGTGGCCGCCAAGCTCCTGATACTTATAGTAGGATGATGAGCAGGCTGCTAATTGACCAGGAAGTTGTGCGACGTCGTCGGCCGTCACCGGTTCGGACGCTTCGGGATCTCAGAAGCGCGCGAGGCCCGGTAGTGCGGCGCTCTCCAAGGATACCGCGCATTCATGTTAGGGCTGATCATCTTCGAACTGCCCTGCTGATTGCCGTTGCCGCCTCGCTCGTGGTAGCGCTCTTCGTGGCAATCCCCGCTATTGTCAGTCTCCTGGAACCGGATGAGACCTTTGTGTTGGGCTCGGACATCACACCCGCCGTTCCCGTCCAACCCGAGGACCGGGTGGGGAGCGGCTCCATCGTCTTCGAGCGTACTGAGGACGTGGAGCACGTGGTGCAGCACGGTGAGACGCTGAGCGAGATCGCGTACGCCTATGACATCGACTATCAGAGCCTTGCAACCTACAACCATCTGACGAATCCAAACGCCATTCGGGCCGGGCAGAAGCTGGTCATCCCGAGTGTTGATAGTGTCCGACGGCTCAAGGATGAGGCGAGCGAGCAGGAACTCCTGCAGACCGCGGTCGTGGCGAGTGCGCCTCCGGTCCGCGCCGGTGCTGAACCTCTTGTAATCAACGCTGACCGTCGTCTGGACGGCAACTCGGTGACCGCGCGGCTGTACGTGGCGGACGGATTGCCGGACGGGTTCACCAACTACGAGTGGGATCTTGGCAACGGCTACCGCGCATTCCGCCCGTCGCTCTCGTACACGTATGATCGGCCTGGAACGTACACC
>CAYTGY010000259.1:0-5218 GCA_964437265.1 uncultured Spirochaetaceae bacterium
GGCACGTGTCACTGCGCGCCGAGTCTGATCCCCAGCAGGTGCGGATTATTGTTGAGGATGACGGCATTGGGTTCATTCCCTCGCCCATTGCTCGCTCCACCCACATTGGACTCTTCAACGTCAGAGAGCGGCTCCGTCTTGCATACTCAGGCGCGGACCTCTCTGTGGATAGCGCGCCGGGGGAAGGGGCCCGCTGCACCATATCCATTCCCATCACAGAGGTCTCCAGATGCGTGTCGTGATTGCGGACGACGAACCGCTGGCTCGCTACTCGTTACGTTCCATGCTGGAGGAGATGGGTTGTACCATTGGAGCCGTCCGCGAGGCGGCCGATGGGGGCGGACTGGTGGACGCGGTGAAGGCGTTCGCCCCGGACATTGTATTCGCGGATATCCGAATGCCGCGTCTCACCGGTCTTGACGCAATAGCCGAGCTGGCACATGAGTTCCCGCAGACGGTGTGGATTGTCGTCTCCGCGCACGACCTGTTCGCATACGCACAACAGGCTATCCGCCTGGGAGTGTTTCGCTACCTGCTGAAGCCTGTGGACCCACAAGATCTGCAGACGGTGATGGATGAGGCGGAGGCAGAGATCAAACGCCGCAACCGCAGGCTCATGACCGGTACAGCGGTGCAGAGCGTGACGCGGCACCTTACCGCACGCATCCTTCCGGTGGCGTTGGATCAACTCACCGAATCGCTGCGCCGAGTAGTAGCGTGGACGGAGCACAACTACCGGAAGAACGTTGGTCTAGCGCAGGCAGCCGAGGAGAGTGGGCTCTCCGTTGGCTACGTCAGCACCCGGTTCCGCGAGGAGACCGGGCTGACCTACCTTGAGTTTTTGACGGCACTCCGGATGGAGACCGCGCGGCGGATGCTTGCGGACCCAACGGCCGGCGTGGAGCAGGTAGCGCGTTCGGTTGGGTACGCCGGAAGGCGCCAGTTCGCTCGGCGGTTCCAGGAGTACTGGGGGATGTCTGCAACTACCGCCCGGCGCACGGAGACCTGAAGAAGTGTCCCCAGACCTGAAGAAAGTGCTCCTATCGGCGTTGCCGAACGTGCCTCTATACTGAGCTAAACTCACAAAGGAGGAGAGTATGAAACTCAAGTCATTGTTTCTCGCGCTGCTCATGGTCGTTCTGACCGGTTCGGTCTTCGCGGCCGGGGGCGCGGAAGCCGAGGATGAAGAGCTGGTCTTTGCCCTGGTGGTCAAGAGCCTGGGTAACGGCTTCTTCGAGGCGTGCCGCGACGGCGCCGTGGAAGCTGTCGGAGAGCTGGGGAACGTGAACGTTATCTATCAAGGACCAAGTCAGCCCACCGCGGAGGGCCAGATTGAGATCATTGATTCGCTCATTGCGCAACGCGTTGACGGGATCGCAATCTCAGCAAACGACCAGGACGCTCTGGTCCCCATCCTTCAGAAGGCGATGGATGCCGGTATCACCGTAATGTCGTTCGATAGCGGCGTGGCGGAAGATGGACGGCAGGTACACCTGGCTCCGTCCGAATCGGAGCTTATCGGGCGGCAGCAGGTTCGCTTGATTGCAGAGCTGATTGAGTATGAGGGCAAGATAGCCATCTTGAGCGCGACCAGCCAGGCAACCAACCAAAACGCCTGGATTGAGTGGATGAAGGAAGAACTCACTGAGCCTGAGTACTCCAACATGGAGCTGGTCGCCACCGTCTACGGCGACGACATCTCAGACAAGAGCTACCGCGAGGCTGTGGGGCTCATGACGACCTATCCCGACCTTCGCGGCATCATCTCGCCGACCACCGTGGGCGTGGCCGCTGCGGCCAAGGCCATCCAGGATGAAGGCAAGGTTGGTGAGGTTGAGCTGACCGGTCTGGGGTTGCCGAGCGAGATGCAGCAGTACGTGGAGGCCGGCGTGTGCGGTCACATGGCGCTCTGGAATCCGGTTGACCTGGGATACTCGAGCATGTACATCCTGAACCAGCTTCTGAGCAACCCGGACGCGACCTCTATTGAGGCGGGTCGGATGGGTACTATCAATGTAGGGTCAGACGGCGTTGCGGTGATGGGTGAGCCGTTTGTGTTCACGGCGGAGAACATCGCGACCTACGCGGAGTTCTTCTAGGCATCGTCCTGAACGACGAATAGGGTAGGTCCGATCGGGCGCCGCACGGCGGGAGCCCGGTCGGACCGCTTTGTATGGAGACGGATCGAACCGTGGAGCGAACACCGGTCTTCCGTATGGAAGCGATTCACAAGTACTTCCCGGGCATCAAAGCGCTTGCCGGGGTGGACTTCTCCGTGTACGCCGGCGAGGTTCACGCGCTGATTGGGGAGAACGGTGCGGGGAAGTCCACACTGGTGAAGCTCATGACCGGCGTGCACCAACCAACCGCCGGGACCATGTACAGCAGGGGAGAGGCCGTTACCTTCCGCTCGCCGCAAGATTCGCAAGCCCGCGGCATTGCCGCAATCCACCAAGAGGCGATCATGTTCCCCGAGCTCTCCATCACGGAGAATGTGTTCTTGGGGCATCCAATCCGAAAAGGGCTGCTGGGTGTGCTTGACTGGCCCGGGATGCACCGTCGCACCTCCGATCTGTTGGAGGAGTTGGATCTCCACCTGGACTCGCGACGGACGGTGGGGAGCCTGAGCACCGCGGAGCGACACATGGTGGAGATCATCAAGGCCCTCTCGCACAGCGCGCAGATCGTCATTATGGATGAGCCGAGTAGCGCGCTCTCACTCCATGAAGTGGGGGAGCTATTCGACGTGATCCGTAAGCTCAGAGACGACGGGAAGGCGATTGTGTTTATCTCTCACAAGTTTGAGGAGATACGCGCAATAGCGGATTCTTTTACCGTGCTGCGTGACGGAAAGTGGGTTGGTGCCGGCCGGCTTGATGAGACCAATGATCATGAGATTGTGCGGATGATGGTAGGCCGGAGCCTGGACCAACTCTTTCCCAAGTCGAATGTGCCTATTGGGCCGGCATTGCTCCGCGCCTCCTCGCTCAGCAGAACCGGCGTGTTTCGGGACGTATCGTTCTCTTTGCATGCCGGTGAGATTCTCGGATTCTTTGGTTTGGTGGGTGCGGGGCGCAGCGAAGTGATGCGCGGCGTCTTTGGGGTGGATGAGCTGACAGGCGGAATCGTCTCTGTTGGAGAAGCGCGCGTTGAGTGGCCGAGTCCTCGGTGCATGATGGCGCTCGGCGTGGCGCTCGTGCCGGAGGATCGGCAGACCCAAGGTGCGATTCTGCAGATGACCATTGAGCACAACGTGACGCTTCCGTCGCTTGGCCGGGTTGCGCCGCTGGGTGTTCTGCGCCCGCAAGCCGAGCAGGAGCTCACCGAGACGTACTGTCGGCGGATGGAAGTGCGGGCTACCTCCTGGCAGCAACTGGTGAACCAGCTATCCGGCGGCAATCAACAGAAAGTGGTCCTCGCCAAATGGCTTGCTACAGAGCCGCGGATCCTGATCTTGGACGAGCCAACCAAAGGCATTGACGTTGCCACCAAGGCGGCGGTTCACGAGTTCATGTCGCAACTTGCCGAGCAGGGGATTGGGATAATCCTGGTGAGCTCAGAGCTCCCGGAAATCCTCGGCATGTCAGACCGGATTATTGTTATGCATGAGGGGTTAGTCACCGGCGAGTTCACCCGCGAAGAGGCATCAAGCGAGGTGATTATGGCCGCAGCCACCGGGGGCTTGAGTGCCGGGAGGCCGGCATGAAGATCGATCTTCGCACGGTCGTGCGACGCCGGGAGGTGAATCTGGCTGTGCTTATTGTGCTGCTGATCGCCATTGTCTCCGTTCGCGCGCCGAACTTCTTCAGTCTCAGCAACTTCGGCAAGATCATAGAAGACACCGGAATCCTGATGATCCTTGCGGTCGCGCAGCTGTTCGTGATCGTAACCGAAGGAATAGACCTCTCGCTGGGCTCAATTATGGGGCTCACGGGAATGATTGTTGCGGTGGTGAACCAGTTTGCGCCTGGGCTCCCGGTAGCGCTGGTGTTTGCCATGGCGCTGCTCATTGGGATGGCGCTGGGCATGTTCAACGGTGCACTGGTAGCCTTTGGAAACATCCCGGCAATAATCGCAACCCTCGGGACCATGAGCATCTACCGCGGGTTCGTGTTCATTGTCGGTGGCGGGCAGTGGGTCAGCGCGCACGAGATGACCGACGGGTTCACCCGGATCCCCAATCAGATGTTTCTTGGGGTGTCCAGTCTGGTCTGGTACACCCTGGCGGTGATTGGGCTCGCCGTTCTGTTTCTCAACTACGCCAAGCTGGGGCGGGAGATCTATGCGGTCGGTGGTAACCGCGTAGCGACTGCCTACGTCGGCATCAAGACCAAGATGGTAGACTTTTTTGTGTACGCGGTAAGTGGTACTCTGGCGGGTCTGGGCGGACTGTTGTACGTCACCCGTTATGCCAGCGCACAGAACGACACCGCGCTCGGCTTTGAGCTACAGACCGTGGCGGCGTGTGTGATCGGCGGGGTGAGCATCGCCGGCGGATCCGGCTCGGTGATAGGAGCGGTGCTGGGAGCGCTGTTTCTGGGTATCGTGTATAACGCGCTCACCGTGGTGAACCTCTCACCGTTTTACCAGATGGCGATCCAGGGCTTTGTGATCCTGGTGGGGGTGGTTGCCAACACGGTGGCGAGTCGCCGGTCGCAACAGCGGCTGCTGAAGCATAGGACGATGTGAGGTACCGCATGAAGAAAGGAGGCGGTAGCGGCTTCGCGGCACAACTGACACGGTGGGAAGCGATCCTGGTGTACCTCGTGGTGATTGAGGCGATCGTCTTCTCCAGCCTCTCTCCGTATTTCTTGGACCTGTTCAATCTTTCCAACACAACGCTCAACTTCACTGAGCGAGCCATCATCGCGCTCCCAATGATCCTGGTGATCATTGGGGGTGACATCGACATTTCAGTGGCCGGTATCATGGCGATGTCATCGCTCTTTATGGGGATGGCCGCCGAAGCCGGAGCCGGCGTTCCGGTGTTGATCCTTGTGGGATTGGGCGTGGGCGTGGTAGCCGGGTTGATCAATGGGCTCATCATTACCTTGTTTGAGGTCCCATCAATTGCGGTTGCGATTGGCGCCATGTCGCTTTACCGAGGTGTGGCGTACGCGGTTCTGGGAGACCAAGCGTATACCGCGTATCCGCGAGAGTTCGCCAGACTGGGGCAGGGATTCATCCCCGGCACCATTATCACGTACCAGCTGGTGAT
>CAYTGY010000260.1:0-5218 GCA_964437265.1 uncultured Spirochaetaceae bacterium
CACCCCAAAGCCGCTGCCGTGGTAGAGCCCAATCCGCTCCCGAACGCTCCGCAGCCCAATGCTTCCGTTGGCTCCGGTTGTACGCTCGGGGGAAAAGGGATCTCGCCCCTGGAGCCCGGCGCCATCATCGATTACCCGATAGACCACCGCGTTGTCGGAGCGGGATACGGATATCGTCACGCTTCCCGGTCTACCGGTGGGCTCTATGCCGTGTCGCACGGCGTTCTCAACCAGCGGCTGGAGCACCAGCTTGACCACACGCGTATCCTCCACGGTTTCATCCACATCGTAGACAAAGCGGACCTGATCTCCAACGCGCGCGGTATGCAGATAGGTGTAGAGCTTCAGATGGCGGATCTCATCTCCAACGGTGGTGAGTGTGCCGCCGCCGCTCAGGCTCAGCCTGAGCATCTGTGACACCGCCCGGATCATCTCCGCGGTCTTGGGCGCTCCCTCCAACTCACCCTGGGTAGAGAGCGCGTGGAGCGTATTGTAGAGAAAGTGAGGATTGATCTGCTCCTGGAGGACACGCAGCTCCGCCTCCCGCTCGTGGAGCCGTGTCTCATAGACCTCATGGATCAGGTCCTGAATCCGCCGGCTCATCTGGTTGAGCGCACCGGCTACAATCCCAATCTCATCCTTGCGGTCTCCGGGAAGATCGATCACCTCAGCGTCGTGCGGATAGGCGCTCACTTTGTGCGCAATGGCCACCAGCGGACGGCTGATGGTCAGTGAAATGAGCACGGCAAAGGCAACGGATGCGACCACAACGACTCCCACCGTAACCGCGGCAACCCGCCGCAGAGCGTCGAGCCCGCGACGAAAGAACCCCGACGGGACGTGCGTCCGAACCATCACCCCCGGAGGCTCAATCGTGTAGCCGGTGCGGACCACGCTCCCCGATTGCGGGCCCGGCTCCCGGTACGGGCGCCCAACGAGCGCGCGGTCGTTGGAGGCCAGAACGGTGCCGCTCCCGGCGTCCAGCAGCATTGCGGTGCCGCCGCTCGTCCGCGTCAGCCCGGAAAGAAAGGCGGCAATTTCGTCGGCGTCGAGTGCAAACACCACCGCGCCAATGACGCTGCCGATGCGGGTAGTGTCGCGAATCGCGCGTGCCATCAGCAGTCGCGGCGGGGTCTGACTATCCGGGGTCTCCGGATCCGCAAGCCATACGAGTCTCCCCTCGGCTCCGGCGGCGAGCGGCCAGAGCGCGTCCCATGAGCCAGGCGCCGCCGATACGGTTGTCACCACACCTCCACGCGAGGTGAGCACGGTGATCGACCGGATGTGTGGGTTGGCCGCGGCGACGTTGTGAAGGTAGAGGAGGACACGCTGTCGCGTCACTATCGCTTCGCGGTCCTCCGGAGCCGTGAGATAGCGGGTCAGGTCCGGCTGCCAGATGAACTCGAGCGAAGACTCGTGGAGATTGCCGATTGCGACTGAGACTGCATCAGTGGCAAGCTGGAGGTTGTCCTCAGAGAGCGCGACCGTGGTTACCGTCTGCGCCGCTGAGATCCGTGAGTATGAGACCGCTGCGAGTGCCACCACCGGCAGGATGGAGGCACCGAGTAGCGCGATGAGTACCTGCGTACGGATGCTGACCTGAGGCATCGTGCCGCGATTCTGGCACATATCCCACGGGAAAGGAAGATTGCGCACAAGATAGGAAGATCGTCACCTACCGCGGAGATGAGAACCGTGTGACGATTGGAGACACTACTCTTGAGGAGGTATCCATGAATCGATCTCTACGAACCATCGCGTTCGCCCTGGTGGTGGCGCTTGCCTGCACGGCCTCTGCCTGGGCGTCAGGAGCCGAGGAGAGCGACGGCCCGGTTACGCTCACGGTCAGCCACTTCCGTACCGAAGAAGATCGGCAGACTCGCGAGGGGTCTATCGACTGGCAAATGATCCAACGCTTCGAGGAGCAGAATCCGGACGTGATCCTGGAGCAGCAGATCCTTGACCACGAGGCCTACGAGACGCGGATCGCCGTGCTTGCAGCCGCGAACGAGCTCCCGGACGTCTTCTGGTACCAGCGCCGGCTTTTTGACAACTTCATGTCAAGCGGTCTGCTTCGCCCGCTCGACGACCTCATGGCCGCAACACCTGAGTTCACGAACAGCATCAAACCGGGCGTCCTTGACCAGTTCACGGTGGACGGCCAGGTCTACGCGATCTACCCATCTCGCGGTGGAACCACGCACTTCATCTACTACAATGAGGACATTCTGCAGCAGGCCGGCTACACCGCGTTCCCGGATACATGGTCGGGATTCCTGACGATGATCGGCGATCTGCGAGATATCGGGACCATTCCCATCGCCTTTGGCAACAAGAACCAGTGGGTCGCGCAGTCATGCTACTTCAGTGAGCTTGGCGCTCGTTTCACCGGACCGGAGTTCGCGTACTCGATCGCCAACGGGGACGGAGCGACCTTCGCGGATCCGGACTTCATCGACGGTCTGTACGCAATGCTCGAGCTCGTTGACGCAGGCGCATTCAACGAGGACTTCAACGTCATCGATGCGGGCGGACAGCGCGAGCTCTACTACAACGGCGATGCGGCGATGTTCATCGAAGGAGACTGGGTGATCTCGCTCATCGAAGAAAATGCGCTGGACGAGGTCCGCGAGGCAACGAACATCACCGTCTTCCCGGACGTGGGCACCGAGCACCCGCAACTGACCGTGTCACAGACGCTCGCGTTTGTGTGGGGTGTCAACGCGGATGTGGAGGGCGCAACCGCGGACGCCGCGTGGCGATTCCTGCGGCAACTCACCGGTGAAGAAGCGGCACCGCTCCACGCAATGATTCCCAAGACCCCTATCGTGGACCCGGGCGAGTATGACGACAGCGGTCTCACACGACTGCAGCGCCAGATGGGCGACATCATCGACCGCGCGACCATGGTTCCCATCTACGATGCGGTGATGGATCCCGCGCTCGTCTCCGTGATCAACTCCGGATTCCAGGAGCTTCTGGCGGGGATCATCACCCCTGAAGAGTTCTCCGAACGTCTGGAAGACACGCGGACCAATCTATAGTCCGTAGCGCAGTGCGGTGCGGCGAGCCTCTGCTCGCCGTGCCGCCGCGTTGCACAACCGGAACCCCATGATCGTCGGCAAGAGCAGAGCATTCGTGTCCATCACGATCTGGAAGCTGATCGCGCTTCCGTTTCTCGTCTATCTGATGATGACGGTTGTCCCGATCATCCTCGCGATTCGTGTATCGGTCACTGAGCTTGAGATGGGAGACCGTGTCTGGCGCGGATTCGACCGGTTCACCCGTCTGGTAAACGACGGACGCTTCTGGACATCATTCAAGAACAACGCGGTCATTGTGGGGTACCAGGTTCTTGGTCAGGTGGGTGTGGCGTACGTGGTTACGCTGATGCTCGCCTCCCGCTTTGCGAAGGCCCGGAACGTCCACCGGTTCGTGCTTTTTGTACCGGTTGTGCTCTCCGCGGTGGTGGTCGGCTTTCTGTGGTCAATCGTCTACGATCAGCGCCAGGGTCTGCTCAACGCGGCGTTGAGCTTTCTGCTGCGGACCGAGGTATCCAGGCCCTGGCTGGCAAACGGTGACACGGTTCTCTTCTTTGTCTCGGTTCCCATCATGTGGCAGTACGTAGGACTCTACGTCGCTATCTTCATGGCGTCGTACGCGTCGATCCCGCGCGAGATCTTTGAGATGTGCGAGATCGAGGGGATTGGCGAGATCCGGAAGGCCATTCAGATCACCGCTCCGTTGATGTGGAACACGTTCCGAGTGTCGGTGCTGCTGTGTGTCGCCGGGAACATGAAGATCTTTGACCACATCTTCGTGATGACTGGCGGCGGACCGGGCACCGCTTCATCAGTGCTGGCGATGTACGCCTACGAGGTCGCGTTCGACATGTACCGGACCGACTACGCAACCGCGATCTCGCTTGGCATTCTCATTCTGAGTGGGGCAATCGTCGCGGTCACACAGATCCTGATGCGGCGCTCAGAGGGTCACGCATGAACACGATTCGATCCAGACACGTGCTCCGCCGGGACCTCCCCGCGGCGGCCGTGGTCAACCTGCTGCTCTGGCTCTTTACGCTGCTGGGCATCTTTCCGCTCGTCTGGATGGCGTACTCGTCGCTCAAGACCGGGCCTGAGTTCGCGCGGAGCTCGGTGGCGCTTCCGGGCTCGCTCCAGTTTGCAAACTTCACGGACGCATTCCAGGCCGCCAACTTGAGCGTTGGGTTTCAGAACAGCCTCTTTGTCTCGGTGCTGTCGGTGACGGGGATTCTGGCGGGCAGCTTTCTGATTGGGTACGGTATTAGTCGGTTTGACTTCGCGGGCCGCAGCGTTGTGCGCTCGCTTCTTCTGGCAGGAATGCTCATCCCCATCCATTCGCTACTGATTCCGCTCTTCCTTGTGATGCGGGACCTGGGGCTCTACAACACGCGGATCACGCTCATCCCACCCTATATCGCGTTTGGGCTCCCGCTTGCCACCTTTCTCTTCGCAGGGTTTCTCCCGTCGGTTCCCCGGGCGCTGGAGGAGGCCGCCTACATAGACGGGGCATCAATCCCGTATACGGCACTCCATGTGATCCTTCCGTTGTGCCGCCCGGTGGCGGTGACGGCGATGGTCATATCGTTCCTCTTCACCTGGAACGAGTTTGTCCTGGCGCTGGTCCTGCTTCGCGACCCGGATCTCCTCACTATCCCGGTAGGGCTCACCAATCTGGTGGGACAGTACAGCTCGAACTACCCCGAGCTCCTTGCGGCACTGCTCATGGCAACGCTCCCGGTCCTGCTTCTCTACGCGGTACTGGGAAAGTACGTGATGCAGGGCATGACCGCGGGAGCGGTCAAGGGGTAGCGTCGGGCGATCCTCTCGGGCGCACGCGACGAACCTGGCACACAGACGCAGATGTATTTTACATTTGGACGTCCATGTGTAAAAATGGTCTTCATGATAGATCGTCCGTTCTGGATCGACCGGATAGTCGCTGCATGGCGCAAAGCGCCGATCGTATGGCTGACCGGCGTGCGACAAGTCGGCAAGACCACTCTTGCTCGGGCACTCCCCGATGCGCTATTCGTCAACTGTGACTTGCCGCGAAACCGGGATCAACTCAGCGACCCGGAACTGTTCCTGGATCAAGTCACAAAACCCATCGTAGTCTTTGATTAATGTGAAGTGTTTCGTAATGTGGAGTGCGGCTCATAGCTCGTTAGGATACA
>CAYTGY010000261.1:0-5198 GCA_964437265.1 uncultured Spirochaetaceae bacterium
AGCTGGAGGGTTCCGAGGAATTCGAAGGCAAGTACGTCTTCAAGTTCGAAGAGACCGGTCAGAACCTGAGCGGTGTGCGGACCATAGCAGACAACATGAACGCCGCCTCCGAGGTTGCACGGCTGATCAGCACCCGGGTGCAGCAGACGTTTGCCGGCGCACAGGTGGGTGATCAAGACATGGTGGAGACCTACTTTGAGAACATCGTGAAGACGGTGGCGGAGGCAGAGATCAATGGGCTCCGCAAGTACGGCGACTACTGGGTACTGAAGCAGTACACCGATGAGGACGGAGACCCGGGCCGTCAGGAATACGCCTACTACTCGATCTATACGATCGACCAGGAACGTATCGATCAGCTGATCGAGGATGCGATTGCCGGTCTGGACGCCACTACCGAGGAAGAACAGTCGGCTCGCGATCGCGTGCGGACACTTCTTGAGGAAGAGGGCTTCTAAGCTCGTGTTCTCTGAAGCCCGGTCACGCGGTGTGACCGGGCTCTTTTTTTTGGTGCGCCGCCTAGTCGTCGGGCGTGACCAACATGGGGGTACGCTGTGAAGCGAGCATTACTGATACGAGTACTACTGATAGGGGCCGCCGTGGGCGTGCTCTTCTCGTGCGCAACCGGCGGCGGGCGCGAGGCCCCGCCCGAGTGGGTGCTGGCCCCGCCGCTCTCCGATGACCAGTACGAGCTGTTCTATGCCTCTGCGAGTGACTCGAGCGGCGACGTTGCGGCAGCCGAGGAGGCCGCAGGCTACTCGATTCTTGCCCAGGTGAACCAGGCGCTGGGCGTAGACATCACCGTTGAGACCAGCGCCACGGCGCAAGCATCGCTGGAGAGCTACGAGGCAGACCTGGTCCAGACGGTAACGCAGTCCGGCACCGGGCGGATCACCGGTTTCCGCATTGCTGACCGCTACGTGCAGGGGTCGGAGGCGGTTGGGGTGACCGTTCACGTGCTTGCGCAGTATGAAAAAGGCGCGTTTGCTGAGGAGCAGGCCCGTCGTGAGCGCATCCGTCGCGAGGCTATAGAGCTCTTCGCGGGCCCTGAGCGGGATGGTGAGTCGTTGGAATCCAGTGGCGACTACCTTGTCGCCGTTGAGAAGTACGTACAATCCGCCGTAGCTGCCGCACAGTCTTCGCTGGAAGAGGCGCCGTCCGTGCTGCAGCGCACGCTCCAGCGCGCCGGACGGATCATGTCCTCCTTGGCGCTTGAACCGGTATCCGCTCCCACGCAGGCATCTCTGGGTAGCGCTCCGGATGAGCCGTTTGTGGCGCGTCTGGTGGTTGTGGAAGGGTCACGACGAACTCCGGTCTCCGGTGTGCCAATAGATGTGGCGTACGAGACCTCAGGTCGGACCGGGCGTACGACAATCCGGCACGAGCGGGTGTTGACCGAGGCCGATGGACTGGCGACGTTTGTGCATCCGGACACCGACGCGGCCGGGCAGATGAGCGTGTCCATGCGACTCGAGGTTGACCAGATCAACCAGCTACTCTCCGGTATCCCCCGCGAGCATAACCAGCTGGTGTCCGCCATCCGTGACGGCATGGCTGATCAGCTGGCGCGGTTCCGCTTCAACGTGGTCTCTCGGGCTCGCGAGGTCCCAACCATTATTGCCATCATCGACGTGGACAGTGACGGCGTGGTGTTTTCAGAACAGCGCGGGGCGAACTCCGTGGTGCAGAGTCTTTCGCAGAACGGATTCAACGTCCGGATGCTGGGCGTGGACTCGGCAACACTGGACGCAACGCGAGGACCGGCGCTGCTGTCACTCATCAGGGATGAAGCTGATGGCGCGGCGGAACGGGCCATCTACGGTTCCGTTGTGGTGGTGGAGTCTTCAGAGACCAGTGACGGCGGCTACCTTGCGAAGGTGAGTGCGGAGGTTACCGCCGTGGAGCTGGAGAGCGGTGCGGTTCTGTACTCCGCGTCCGTGATCAAGAGCGCTCGCGGGTCCTCTGAGAGCCGCGCAATCAGCTCCGCAATGAGTCAGGCCGGCGAGCTGTTGGGGCAGGAGCTGGCAAGCAACCTCCCGTAGGAACGGGCCGTAGGAACGGGCCGTAGGAACGGGGGGGCGATCTACGCGTCACAGCGCCGCCTGGACAACGTGCGGGCGGTTGCTGATGATACCGGCTACTCCCGCGCGTACCAGCGCACCGGCACGGTCCGGGGCATCGACCGTCCAGGGAATGACCGGCGCAGGATTGTCGGTGTCGGGGCCGGTCGGCCCCGCTGCGCGGGCGAGCGCCGCCGCCGCGACATCTTCCCGGGGTTTGAGAATCGTGGCTCGTCCCACGCCCGCGCCTTGGCCGTTCCGCAAGAAAAACGGGAGCAGCGGATCCGGGGCGTAGATGATGGCGCGCGGGATCTCCGGCGCAATCCGTTCGGCCCGTCGGAGTGCAAACGGGTCGAAGCTCGAGATGATGCACCGGTCCTCAAGCCCATGACGGCTGATGAGCGCAATCACCTCCCGCTCCGTGCCGTGGGCATGGCGCCGGCGGACGGCACGAGGCTCGTGCTTGATCTCGATATCGTAGAGTACCGAATCCGCCAGAAGACTAAAGACATCCGCCAGCAGCGGAAGACGCTCCCCAGCGAACGCGGGGCCGAACCAGCCGCCCACGTCGTGGTGCTGCAACTCACCCCACGGCGTCAACCGGATATCTACCGGCACCCCGGCAGTCCGTTCCAGCGTGTGATCGTGCGCCACGACAATCTCGCCGCTCGCGCACTGGTGGACATCCAGCTCAACGCCGCCGATGCCTCGCTCTTGGATCAAGGTGAAGGCGGCGATCGTGTTCTCCGGTGCATCCGCGGAACACCCTCTATGCCCAAAGACAACCGGGACCACCGCCGCCGCCGGCAGCGAAGACCCGGACCAATGCGTCTTCACGACTCCCCGCCGCTCATCTTGCGTTTGAGCTCCTCAAGCGCCAACTGCGCTTCCAGGTCCTCCGTCTGCGCGTCCGTCTGATGGCCCGTACCGACCACACTCTCCAGCTGCTCGGCGAGCGCCTGTGCATCCACGCTCATCTTCGGTTGTTCGGCAAGGTTTGCCAGACGGCGCTTGAGCTCGGTCACCTTGAAACCCAGCTCATGCTGTTCGTGCGTCAGTTTCTGCAGCTTTTCGGCTGCTTCCTCCAGCCGCAGCTTTGCTTGGGCTGCGAGCTCCGGACGGCCATTCTCCTCAGCCAATTGAACACGGTTTCGCCACCGTTCCACATCCGCCTGTGCGGTTGCGCGTTGCGGCTCTATCTGTTTCAGCGCCGTGACAAACCGCAGGACATAGGTCCGCGCGTCTTGCACCGACAAGCCTTCCAGATCGAAATCATCCTGCACCGTTGGTTTCCTCCATGCGGACGTCTCCACAGCATACCAAAAGGGGACCGCTGCTTCCACCACGCAGAGAGTCTCTCCCGCCGTGGGTTTTCAACAGTTTTCGCGGCACGTTACATGTAGTAGCTTGACGGGGCGATGAGCGAGCTTCCAATAGCAGCACACGCAACACCAGCCGGAGTCGGCGCCGTCTCCGTCATCCGGACCTCCGGAGCAGGCTCTATCCAGCTGGTCGCGGAGTGTTTCTCCCGGCCGTCAGCCCTACGGGGGGCGGACGGTCACACCATGGTCCATGGTCGTCTGCTGGATGGCAACGGTAGCATTCTGGATGAGGTGCTGATAGCGGTCTTTCGCGCACCGCGTAGCTATACGGGTGAGGACTGTGCGGAGGTGCATCTCCACGGTAGCCCGCCGCTGGTGGAACGCGCGCTCCACAGGCTGTACCGTGCGGGCTTCCAGGCGGCTGAGCCTGGCGAGTTTACCCGCCGCGCCTTCCTCAATGGGAAGCTCGATCTCACCCAGGCGGAGGCTATAGACGAGTTGATCCGGGCGCAGAGCGAGGTTGGGTCGCGGATGGCGGTGAACCGGCTGGCCGGAGCAGTATCCGGGCAGATACGCGAGATTCGTTCGCGGATTGTCCGGTCCCTCGCTGCGCTCTCTGTCCAGCTGGACTACGGAGAGGACGAGGTAGACACGCAGGAGCTTGATTCGCGTCCGCTCGAGGTTGCCCGCGACGCGCTTGAGCGGCTGCTCCACACCCACCGCTCGGCGCGGTTGTACGAGTACGGTGCGCGAGTGGTTCTGGCAGGAGCAACCAACGCCGGTAAGAGCTCGCTCTTCAACCGCCTGGTCGAGACCGACCGTGCGTTGGTCAGCCGCGAACCCGGTACTACTCGCGACTACCTGGAAGCGCACATTCAGCTGGAGGGCGTACCGGTTGTGCTGGTGGATACCGCCGGACTTCGCGCGGCGGAGGGCGACGTGGAGCAGGCGGGCATGGAGCGCAGCCGTTCGCTGATCCGAGCGGCTGATCTGGTGGTAGAGATTGTGGATGGCACCGCTCCCGAGCCCGCCATGGCCGGCGAGCGACGGCGGCTACGAGTATGGAACAAAGTTGACCTCTGCCGGCCTCCGACCGCCGCCGGGCAGCAGATGGTGACGGTTTCAGCGCTCACCGGTGAAGGGCTCACGGAGCTGCGCGGGGAAATCCGGAAGGCACTGGTGGGTGAGGCGGATACCGCGCCGGACACCGCAACAATCGCGTCCGACCGGCAGGCCGCGCTGCTGACCGAGGCGCTTCACTGCATCAAGCGGTTTGCGGAGGAACACCGCGCCGGCTCGCCGCACGATGTCCTTGCGTTTGAGCTTCAGCAGGCTGCCGGGGCCCTGGGTACAATCACCGGTGAGACGGTCTCAAAAGACGTGCTTGATGCCATGTTCAGCTCGTTCTGCGTGGGAAAGTAGCCACGGGGTGTCCCCTGTACGCCGGTACGTAGCCGTGGTAGCTTTTCCCCAATGGACGCAGACGTTGTGGTGGTTGGCGGCGGCCATGCAGCAATTGAGGCCGCCCTGGCTACCGCTCGCCTTGGCCACCAGACCCTGGTGGTGACGCAAAACCTGGACACAATCGGCAAGCTCTCGTGCAACCCCGCCGTTGGCGGCCTGGCGAAAGGCAATATGGTGCGGGAGATCGACGCGCTTGGCGGTGAGATGGCACGGCTCATAGATGCAACCATGATCCAGTTCCGCTTGCTCAACCAGAGCCGCGGACCTGCTGTGCAGGCGCCGCGGGCGCAGGCGGACAAGTGGGCGTATCAGTCCTTGGCCAAACGGACCCTGGAATCTCAGCCGCGACTCC